>JAYEHK010000001.1:0-7180 GCA_034659475.1 Bacillota bacterium
TCGCGTCTCCAAAACCTGATGAAGCTATGTGCTGCTGTAAATTGTTGCTCATCAAATGATTAAAAAGCTTGAAGAAACTGATGAGATTAGACTTGCCGGCGCCATTTGCTCCGATGAGTACATTTAGGTTATTCAGATTCAGATCCATTGATTTTATAGACTTATAGCCTGATAATTGTATGCGATCGAGCACTCTTTTTCGCCCCTTTCTGTCCTTTAGGTACTGTGCGGTATTGTACCAAGATACTCTTTTGGATTCTATATACAGGCAATAACTATACATACGGCTCGTTACTTCAATAATATGTTTTCCATATATATCCTTAACTGTTTTGGTTTAATGTATTCTTTATTCTTTTTATGATCGTTTTTTCCTTTATTTCCCCCAGATTGATTTTACTTAAACTCGTCCAGGTACTAGATTGCACTCCAATTCTGCCTGGTATGAAGCTATAATCAAGATAATTTAATGGTCCATAAATTCCATGAAGGTATCCGGCTTTTCTTCCTCCCCTATATTTTCTACCCTTTGGCGGGTAAAAACTGCTAAAGGGGACCAAGTCTCCATTTTTTCCATGAACAACAATGGTTCTACCAGCTGTCGGGATGCTTCAAGAGGTAAGGGGGAGGAAAACAAACGATCCTTAATTTCTTTTTGAAAATTAAATGAATCAATACCTGCATAATACAAAGATTCCTGGGCAACCTGCAGGGTTGTGCTTTTTAACTGTATGCTCTCTCGCAGGAGCTGTCTATGTTCGTGATGAACATATCCCAGTTCCCGGTCAATCTGAACAATCAATTCACAAGTCTTCCAATCCTTTTTTCCTTTCACTTCATATTTCAGCCGTTCCTTCAGGTTGCCAAAGGCTTTTTCTACAAGATCCTTGTTGTGGTACATTTCAAGCGCCTTTATCGGATCCTTGATTTCATTGCTAATAAGGGCAAAAAAACCATAATCCTTTTGGACGGCGTCCACGGCTTCTTGCTTAACTGTGACCTTCGTTCCCCGTATCGGCGTTGTGCTGATATTGAAGTACTTGGTGTACTGCTTTTCATGTTCTGGTTTACGCCTTTCGGAAACCAGTTCCTCTTCCAACATGTCAAGCATGGCATTGAAGTTATTCTCATGTTCAAGGGCTTTTTCACTGTTGAAATAAATATGAAGATACATTCGCCGTTTATCTTTGATTGTGTCTCCCTTATAAGGCCTATCCTGTGAATAATTCCAGGAAATCATGGCTGTATGTGAGTAAATCTGATAGGTAGAATTATAGTTTGCCCGTGTCCTTATGGTATTTCTTACCTTATCTAGTTCCATACAAATAAACTTCAGGTGGTTTTGATAAAGACGATTAATGTTCTCCTCACTGTAAAAGCCCCGATCCATAACCAGCTTTACCTTGTCAAAACCTAGAAATTCAATGTCCGCAAGCAGGTTTTTAACCGTCTTGACGTCACTTCTATTACCGGCAAGTTTGCGGTAATAGAAGGGCAGGTTTGACTCTTCGCCAAATAGCAGCGCAAGATTAATCTGCGGAAGCGGATCATGGTCTTTGTTGTGTCCATATTTTACTTGCTTTAGGGATTCGGAATAGGACGAAATACTGGTTGTGTCATATGCCCAGTATTCATTTTCGCTCCGTCGTTTTCCCTGGAGACGGAAGAAATACTCTTTTCCTTCTTCGGTTATGGACGAGAACAGTTCACTGCTTCTCTGAGAAGGAATGTTTTTCCCATAAGGATGCATGTGCGTCCGGTCCCACTTGGGAAAACGACTTAATGGATTCCTATCTTCAAGAATCAGGAAATAGGCAATGGAAAGAATCTGCTTATATTGCTGCGGAAAGCACGTTTTCAGCTTTCCACGTTATAATTGTTCCGGGAATGGAGGATTCAACCCATCCTCGGCAAACATGCTAGTTGAATGAAAAAAGGGTTCCAAGCTTGTCAGCTTGAAACGCCTGGTATTACTGATATATCTAATGGCGAAATGATTGATACAATTTAACGATTATCCGGCTGGAGCTACCTTTCGTTAAAATGTTTAGGAATCTTTAAATGATGCACCCTCTCCCTATAATTAAAAGCAATGCGTCTAGCAGCGCCTTACATATTTATACAGCAATCTGCTGTCACCAACTTCTTCAAAACCATTTGCTTCATAAAATGCGTATTCTTCCTGATCTTTTGCTTCCTCAGGATAGGATGAACCGGAGTTCCTTCTGCCCATGACGAGATAACGCTCGTCTTCTGTAAACCGATAGGCATCCCCAAAATTCACAACATTGTCTTTTTTTTGCTCTTCCCCCATTATCGCATCAAAAAAACTAGCTGCCTTTTGGGCGGCAATACTTTGTAAAACCTGATACCTTACTTCTTTATCAGGATCAGGAATATATTTTAACGGTGCAGGATAAAACGCAAGTATATCAGGAGCAACATGTAAAAATGCAAGTATCAATCCAGGCAACTCATTTATAATCATTGATGCTAGATCGACTGTAATCAATGCATCAGCAGTGACATCAGTCCAGGTGACCTGACCATTAACAGCATTTAGAAAACGTCTCATAGATTCTGGAACATTGCCAGAAGTGCTTAATATGTAATTCGTGTCAGCGTTTAGAGTAGCATCTGAAACGACCATTAAAGCCTCGGCTTCAGGTCCATAAATTAACTCAGAATAGGGACATATTAAAGGATTCGTTGCAGATTTACCCAGTGGTCCTGCGTCCCCATTAATGTTAGAAAAACAATAACCCCCTACAGCAATGCTCGCAGTCGCTTCAGCACCTATTGCCACAATACCAGCAACCGTTCCCGTAATGCTGATGCTGGCAGGGATATCAGGTTCCATCCCTTGGCCAAGCTGATTGATAAATCAAATTCGCCTCTGGTGGTAAAACTAGACACCGATTCATGGGCTAAATAATTTCCACTGTTATCAATCACTGCTCCTGCAGGAATCGTTACAGTGTAACTGCTTGCATAGTTGAGATCTGAAATAGGGTCAATTACTAGTTTTTGATTTTGGATACTTTTGTTGATGCCGACAGGATTGTTTGACTCATCACTCACTACGATATGCTCATATTCTGTGCCTGTACTTATTGATTTGTTAAAGTCAATATTAATATCACTGTTTAACGGTACATTTCTCTGTCCCTGGAATGGTTCTAGCCTGCTTACCGCAAATGCTTCATCGACCATAACCCAAGTATTACCTACCTTAAACTGCATCAGAGCACCGTTTACCATAAATGTCATCGCTGCATTCGGCGAGGCTTTTTCCCAGCTTCCTTACCACACTTTCCCATCACGGAAAAACTTTGCTCCTTGCTTAACCATTTGAGAGTGAATTATTGCTATAGGATCAAAAGACACCTTATTCCAAGGCGCATAGCATTTCACCTGCCCCAAAAGGAGATCCCCCGCAGGTGTTTTGTACTCAATATCAACTCCATAGTCACCTGACCCTCCTGTAACTCGAGCACTTCCACCAAAATACCTTACCATTACCTCGGCTACAAATCTTTCAAAATCTAAAGGCTTTTCATCTTTTTCTTCTTCCTCATCTAATTTGAATCTGTGATACAAACCAAGTATCATTGCTTCGTACATTTCATTGTTAGCTTTCAAGACATCTAATTTCGTATTTATTCAGCACGAGCTGTAAACGTTTCTTCCCGGTCATTCCATCGGATGGTAAAGGTTACTTCTGTGTCAGCACGGGGCATTGAGCCATTGCCGCCACCTGAACCCAGCCTGACGGTACCATCAGGATCTAGGGTAACGCCTGTACCCGAACCTCCTCCAGTTGGGCCCTGCCTTTCGTAAGATATCACCCCTACTGAATCGATATCCTTGCCCAGGTATGTAAGCAAGGTAGATCCTTCATGCCAATTTTCATAATTTAGGGTTGCATCTTCATCTTCAAAAAAATATTCGTAGTATTTAACCACCGTTTTCGATTCCCAGTTTTCTCCTCTTCCTGTATATACAATTTCCTGCGTATCATTAAGTTTCTCGAATACCGTTTTTATTACTTTGCCCAGCACTTCCCCATCTTCACGGGTATACTCCTTTTCATCTCTCGGTATAAGAAGGCACATGATATTTTTAGCATTACTTTTTGGTTCTGAATAGTAAAATCTCGCCCCGTCGTTTTCACGCAATATCTCAGAAGCAGTTTTACGCTCGGCAATAGAATCATAACGATAAATGCGGAGCTTGTTTTCAGTATCATTTATGAAAAAGGTAACCGGCTTCACCCCATTAATTGCTACCGCATCAGGGTCACTGGTTTTGGCCAAATGAATATCTTCTTTCGCAAAAACATTTACTGCCTGACGAACACTTAGCCGCGGCTCATGGTCGGCACTTCCCAGATAATAACTAACTGCACCGATCGCTAAGATGATAAGAAGAATGGCTGCCGCTGGTTTCCTTTTTCATAAGGGGCCTTTTGCGTTTCCTCATCCAGGCTGACTGCTGATTCCGTTTTTTTCTTATCCATTCCAGATATACATTCCTGGCAATACCGTAAATCCAGGTAGAAACATGTGCATCCTGGCGGAACCGGGGTATCGATTTCACAACCCGAAAGAAGGTTTCCTGGGTCAGCTCTTCGGCCTGATGATAATCCAGGGTTAAGCTGTATAAATATCTGAAAATATATTTTTCATACGTTATGTATAGGTTGTGAACCGACTCCACCCCTATCACCTCTTATATGTATAGTGACAATTATAGCCGTAAAGTTACACATTGGAAGCAAAAAAGAACGTTCCCTTAGCTTCCTACATACGTGGTAGTATATTTTAAGTAAACATTTATATTTTACGAAGGAGAATTTAAAAATGAAACACCAACAAATAGTGATATCAATTCTATTTTGTTTATTATTTATATTCGTTTTGCCTTTAACCGCCTCTGCAGATATTGGTCCCAAAGACAGCCTGACAATCTATGTTGAAAATCCTCCGTCTGAACAATACTACTTGGATTTACTAACACAAAGCAGCAGTACATATGAGAATTTTAACAAGGACGGCGAAAGGGAAACTCTTAATGACCAGATGGTTGACCTGCTGTATGCTTATCAAAACGAGGGTTGGATGCCTGCTCTTACCGAGGGAACCGGCGTTCCAATGTGGGGGGATTTAGTAGGTGAGCCTGCGGGAGACAAGATGGTTCATCATCTTGGATATGTTGGACTTCCAGACACATATCGCATTGTAATCGTTACTGAAAGTGGAAATGTGGCCGTGTCGGATACCTACACAAGACAAGCATTACAAAGCAGTATTACCTTCGATTATGAAACCGGCCAAGCTGTTGTGCCTAATATTTGGATAAGTTATCTGATACAGTTCATTACAACTTGTATTCCGACGCTATTAATTGAGGGAATGATACTTCTGTTATTCGGGTTCAAGTTCAAAGAAAATTTCAAGATCTTTTTGCTGGTCAATATATTTACCCAGATTTTTCTGACTGCCACTTTGGGAGCAGCATTGATTAAAGGCGGAACGCTATCTGCGTATTTCACCCAATTCCCCGTTGAGATTATCATTCTTGTTACCGAAGCAATGATATATTATAAATTCCTAATAGGCAAAAGTCCAAAACGCAGATTTGTTTATGGGATAGCAGCTAACCTGGCAAGTTGGGCAATTGGTTTTTTCTTATTATCTTATCAGTACAAATTGTTGGTTTCATTTATGTAAACCAAATGAGCACAAGCATGGAATAATTCAACTTTCCACTTCACTGACTAGAGGTCACTAACCAAGTAGAATTCGATAAAGTTTTCAATTTAATTTAAACTATTCTTACCTTATCTGCATCTAATACATGACAGGAGGTTTACAAATGGATGAGAAAACCAATGTTAATGAAGATTTAGAACTGGATAATTTCATGAACAGCTTAAATAAAAGTGAAATACCCGTACCGGAGGAATTAGCAGATAAAATAACAAAAAGAATCGACACCTTAAAGCCTGCTAAACGAAGCCTGGGAAGAAAAGTTTTAGCCGTATGTGCTATCTTCTGCTTTCTTTTTGCCGGAGCCGTTAAAATCAGTCCTGATTTTGCGGCATATGCTTCGAATGTACCTGGTTTAGAAAACGCAGTTGAGTGGTTACGCGGAGATACAGGGATAAAAAATGCCCAGGAGCATGGATATTCTGCTATGGCGCCTATTATTATAGAAGAAAAAGGAATCTGTACTTGATGAGGAATTCATTGATGAACACCCGGAGATGCCGCACGTCTCTATTGAATTTATCGATTTTAAAAATCCCGGAGGATTGCAAGCATCAAACGGTGATGACTTATTTGGAATTGTTGCAGAAAAGATATTTGATCCTGGAGAATTGGCAAAGTTTTTGGAAAGCTCCCCCGAGTCTTTAAATGTGATGGTGAAAATTAATAAAGGGCAAAAGAGCATCCATGAGTTCTCTATTATCAATATACCTATTAATGATGAAGTAATTAAATTATCCAGGATTTATGAACAGCACAAGGAACTTGCATTTGAACATACAAACATAAGCATAAATCAATTACGCATAAGTCCTACCCGGATGCATTTTGATATAACCTTCAGGATGGAGGATGAATATCCTAAAAGAATGGAGTATATGGGGGAAGAAATAATCATTGAAAAAGTGAATTTCTTGCAAAAAGGAGATAAAACTAAGCTCATTATTGAAACCAAATTACCTCCCAGAGATATTCTGCATATGCAGGGACTTAATATAGCAGAATATGATGGACCTACAGAATCGGGAAGCTGGGAGCATGAAGATGAAACGGCTAACACAAGAGTTCAATCTATGCATTCTGCCTTCTTTATTGAAAAAAGGGAGCAATATAAGGTTTAATTTGCTTATCCCGGATACCTGATAAAAGCAGATACAAAATGTCTTTTGAATATAAACGAGTAGAGAAGTTTAGTTCTCTTCCCATACTAACAAGGTCTCTAATCCCCAATGATATGTGATTAAAGACCTTGTCATTTATCATTTGTCAGTGTATTCGATAGGCAATGTTGGATCTATGAACTGCCAGTCGATTTCACACCCGAATTATGCATTTTAATTATCAACGTGCATTAGTTTGCCAGAATTATTGGAACACTAGGGACGGTTGTATGTCCAGCCTTGCTGGAC
>JAYEHK010000002.1:0-7122 GCA_034659475.1 Bacillota bacterium
GCAAAGGTGCTCTCTGCAGTTTTTGAACTCTTCTCCAATAAAACCGATCCAGTTCAGGTAGGTTCTCATTGCAAACTTCTCGTTTTCAACCTGGGGATTTCTGGCGCTAGCGCTCTTTTGGGTTAGGGCTTGGTGGTTTATGGCCAGGGCTAAAACAATGTAGCTTCTGATTTTTCCTGCGTGCAACTCGCTGTTGAATCCTCTCAGTTCCACGGTTTTGCAGCCGTTAAAAAAGCTATGCAGGTTCAGGAAGTGGTAGCGGCTCGAGTGGTAGTAGCGATTGCGGCGCTTATCCTTCTGCCGTTTCTCTTTTTCTCCCGCCGGATGCTTCCGTCACTCATGACCTTCCAAGTACGTCCATCGGGAGTGTGTACCTTTTTGGTATCGTAGTAGTCGTTACAGTTTTCCACCCTTCCGTTTAAAAACTCCGCAGCTACTCGGGTGGCTTGGGTTCTCGTAATTCCTGTAAATTCAATCTCGATTCCAAACTTTGTGGTTAACATGCTATCCTGCTCCTTTCAATGGTGTGTTTCTTTGGTAGTACATATATCACTCTGAAAGGGCTATATAGCAAGGATTTATTGCTCTTTTGCTGCGTCTTTATATAGAATCTTTTGGCCATCACGGATGAGATAAACTTCGGCATCACCTACTGCTTCGAGGTATCTTTTGGCTATCACGTCAGCGTATTTCTCATCCAGTTCGATGGTATAACAGATACGGTTGGTCTGCTCACAGGAGATTAATGTAGAACCGCTGCCACCAAAGGGGTCAAGCACGATGCAATTACTCATGCTGCTGTTCTGTATCGGATAAGCGCAAAGGGCAACCGGCTTCATCGTTGGGTGGAGATCGCTCTTAGACGGCCTATCGAAGCTCCAAATGGTACTCTGCTTTCTGTCTCCATACCAATTGTGCTTTCCATCCTTACGCCAACCAAAAAGTACCGGCTCATGCTTCCATTGGTAAGGGCTTCTGCCAAGAACCAGACTCTGCTTGGCCCAGATGCACACCCCGGACAAATAGAAACCGGCATCTTTAAATGCCTTTCTGAAGTTATAGCCTTCTGTATCAGCGTGAAAAACATAAATCGACGCATCCTTCTCCATGCTCTCGGCCATATTGGTAAACGCTTTGAGCAGGAATTTGTAGAACTCCTCGTCTTTCAGGTTATCGTTTTTGATGCTGCCAGCCTGGGCCGAGTAGTTAACATTGTACGGCGGGTCTGTCACCACCAGGTTGGCTTTTTGACCATCCATCAGCAGCGCATAAATTGCCGGATCGGTGCTGTCACCGCACACCAGCCGATGCCTGCCTAATAGCCAAAGATCTCCGGGATTGCTAACTGCCGGTTCAGACAGTTCCTTTTCAACATCAAAGCCGTCCTCTTTTATCTCTTTGTCATGGATCTCATTAAACAGCTGATCGATCTCTGGTGGGTCGAAACCGGTAAAGGCAACATCATAATCTAATGACTGTAAATCCATAATCAGCTCAGCGAGCAGTTCTTTATTCCATTCGCCGCTGATCTTATTAAGAGCCACTTTCAGTGCTTTTTCCTTGGTCATGACATTTCTTGCAGAGTGGTTGCCAGTTGCTTTCATCCCAGAACAATTTCTGGTCTCCCCGATGAGGAATTATATGATCCACTACTGTAGCTGTTGTTAGCTTGCCTTCTTTTTCACAGTACCTGCAGAGAGGATTGTATTTTAAATATAACTTGCTGGCTCTCCGCCATCGGCTATCATAACCACGCTCTCTGGCATTGGGTCTTTCATTGCTGTAAAGCCTTGCATGAAACTCACAGTATTTATCCTCTGTTAATAACGGACAGCCCGGATGCTTGCAGGGCTTCTTTGGTTTCATGGGCATGTTCTTCTGCTCCTTCGGACAAAATAAAAGCCCCCGCAGATCAATCCCACGAAGGCTTCAACTTATTTTCCGTTCCTACAAGTATAATTAAATCATATTTTCAGGGTGTCTTTTAATGTCTTTTGATGTCCTCTTTTTGATTTTTCTGTCCGTTATCCTACCTAGCTTTTAATTGCTCGCTCAAACATGACTCGCGTATAGTTCTCAATGTCGTTCGGGGTTAGCATATTGTACTTTTGTTTTACTGAAGAGAAATACTCACCGATAGCATCTTTACTGATTATGCGGTTAGAATGTGTGTCAGCAGGGAGATCGCCACGTGTTTTCAGCCATGGCATTTCAGAATGTGTAAACCGCTCCAGCATTTTTCCACTATAGCAACATAGATTCTGAATAACACTGTCAATGATCGCTTTCTCAGAATTTGTAAAAATAGAAACATCAAACTCAGTATCGCTCTCAATCGGGTCAAACCGATAGCTGGAATAACGATTATATATTCCCCGGTAAACCGGACCATACACCCACGCTTCGCAATCCTCAGTAAACAAGAAACAATTCATAAAAGCATAGTAGAAACCCTGAATAAAATATAGAGCCTTCTGTAATGCGAGCGGCGTAATATCTTCGCACTGGAATAACAGATAACCGACAACCTCATCCACTTTAAATACCATAGTTTTTTGTGCACCAAGTAATTGTAATGTTGCACGTTTGCTCTTTTCATAAGCAGTTTGAGATTTGAGATTTCCCTTGTTTTCCTCCAACAGAGAAAGATAATACGCCGGTTCCTCATAGATTCTCTGTAGCACATCGGAATATTGCTTTGTCGGCATATCGCCGTCACAATATCGAGTAAACGTCATTTCTCCCCAACCCAAAAGCAAAGATACCGGCCGTTTTCCAATACTATACTTTTGAGGAATCTCCAAAATCTTTTCGAGCGAAATAACGCCATGACTCTGACGGTAAGCATCGTACAAAGCTTTTAGATTTTCATCTTCAATTACAGCTACATATACTTCAGCACCGCATTCGGCACAAACCGTTTCCCTTCCTGTATAAGCGTACTCTTCACCTTTCAATACGCCTTTCATTGGAACACTATCAACATAATAAATTACATCTTTTCTGCATTGCTCACAAAATGTTTTTTTATCATTCATAAAGCTCCCTCCTTTTATTTCCGATCATTACCGAAACAAGTAATCAATCGGCTTGTTACGCTTATGAAATGATATGACCACCACACGCTTTCCTTCGCTAATGTCAATAATATTAAATTTGGTATAAACGTCTACCATTTCTTCACTGCCTTCAAAATCAGCCAGCATTACCTGCGGACAAAAGACGTATAGAACTTCGTGTTCGAAGCCTACATTTGTATTTTGTAGCGTATGGCAGAAATCCTCCGGTTCTATTTTCAAGAGAATATCTTTCTGTTTTTTGCTGGTAAGATTATATTCATTAATAAAGTCGATGTTTTCTTGTCTATTTTCGTTTTTCGAAATATAGTATCGACTTTCTCTTACACAATCCTGTATTGTCTGCAAAAAGACAGCAATTTGCTCTCTGTTATAATTTTGATTATAGTGAATACTCATTGTATCACCTCTTTGTAATACAATGATACTTTATTATATGCTATTTTACAATATTTATGCATCAATTGATTCATTTATTTCTTCGTCCCATTACAAGAAAAGTATATACACGTATGGTATTTTGTTTTCCCAGCACATTGTTCCAATCCTTTCAGGTAAAGCAAAAGCCCCCGCAGATCAATCCACAAAGGCTCTCTTGCTAATTCATTTTTCAGTTCCTTCAAGCGTAATTAAAACTTATTTTCAGGGTGTCTTTTATAATTGCAACAACATCTCTTTTTAAATCCACCAACTGATCAATATCTTTGTTAATTTCATTCTCAAGATCGATGATCTTAACGATAATGTTCTCCATGGAGTGGGTGTCCTTGTTTGGATTATGGGGCACATCTGACAGCGTTGCGGTAGCTTTCTTAGCCAAATCACGCAGCGAAGCAACCTGTTCAAGTTTACTATTGATACGCTGATCTATGCGGTAAGCCTGTGTAAGGTATTCTTTAACTGCCACAATCAGCACCGCCTTCGAGCCACGGCATTTTCCCATGATAATACTTATCAGCAATGCTTCTTTGAGATGTTTGGTCCAAACTTGCTAATCTTGCGTTTGCTTCTTCACAAGACTCTAACGCCTGTTGGATAGTTTTAAAAAAAGAACAGCTAATTTCAGGGCATTTTATAACGGTGAGTATCTTGCAACGGTTTTTACCTGTTAATGCATAACATTTATCATCCATAAAGACTCATACCTCCGATCCTGGCTTTAACTGCTTCAATAAGTGCTGCTTGTCCTGTTTCCTTTTTTTCAAGGTCCAACATTACCCGCTCATCGATTGTCCCTTTGGCAATAATATGATTAATGACTACTGTATCCTTCTGACCCTGCCACCAGAGCCGGGCATTGTCCTGCTGATAAAGTTCAAGAATCCATGTTAGCCCAAACACCGATAACCTTAAAACCATTTCTATCATCACTGCCCCTCGTCTTTACACGACCAAAATGATAGATACGCATTCACCCAGTATCTGCCCCTTGCGTCTCCTCAAACAATTACGCAAAAGCCCCTATACTCCCCGCCCGTATACCCTATATTCGCGTAATCGTGAACCCCCGGTGGTCAGAATTTTGCTACCTATCCTCGTCTGCAGGAACATAAATCTACAAATAAAAAAAGGGGCATAATGCCCCAAAGCCTAGATATAGACTTATTTCCGCTCTATCAACACGACACACTCAACGTGTGTGGAGACGCTAAAAGGGATATAGAGGTTAATTTACCAGTTATTCATTGGTTGGTTTCTATTCTCCCCACCGCACTACTCTCTCGTCATTTTAGCAATTATGAAATCTAATATTTTATAGATTTTCAATACTAATTCCTTCTGCTTTTAGTTCATGCAAACTTTCCTCTGCGTTGAGGCGATTTTCATTATATTTATCATTTTGGGTAAGATGCATTACCATTGAATAGCATCTTGCAGATAGATTTGGGCCAACTTCCCAATTGTTATTTCCCATGATTGCAAAATATGTAGGGTAGTCAATCTTGCCGTTCTTTATTACATCTGGTACTCCCGAAGAAAATAATTCTTCCCCGTTTGCTTTGAGATACTGGTTAATCTCGCTTGCTTCAGGAACTGGATAACCTACATCTGCAAACCAATTTAATGCATTTGTATTAGATTCCGTAGATTTCGGTAAAGTTATTTTTATAGTTACATCCTTGTATTTTTCATAATTATCCAGTACAAAAGCTGTGTTCTGTTTTAGAAGTGGCCCATATGTGTCCAATTTTTCTGTAAATATTTTTTGCGCTTCGGTAATTTTAGCCATCTCTGCGTCATTTACTATTAATGATGATTGATGTTGTACTCCTTTGAGAAATAAATTTGCGGCAATAGATACAGTATAGGATTGTGCTGAAAAATAGAGGCTTTCAATAAGACGAGCCCTGTAGCAATATTCTTCTTGATTGGCAAAATCTTCGATTGTCAAATCTAGATATTTGAGACTAGTTTGATTATCCCCCTCGGCTAATTTAGCTATCGCTTTAGTATAAGGTTCAGGGGGACCAGCGGGGAATTCTATCTTTGAAGTGGACTCAACTTTTTTGGCTGATGAAGCACACCCCATGACCCCAGTCAAAAGTATTAATAATAAACCAAATACGATGAATAATACCCTACGTTTCATAAAAACAATCCTTCTTTCAAAATAAACATATCTTATTGTTTATTCCGATTATTCAATACCATTAAGTTCCTCAATAGATTTAGCACTTTCAAGCGTCTTGTAACCATTTTCTGCAACTCCAACTAGTTTTGAAACTTCATTTTCTAAATCAGTGAAATCTCCATCTGGTTTAACTTGTTTAACAATTTCAGAAAGACACATAGCTACATCTGCTGTATACCACGTCTGAGCGACTCTATAAGCTTTTTTTACAAAAGTCCTTTCATCATCGTTTGAACAACTTTCTAATAATTTGTTTTCTTTATTCTTAATCTCATCTAATAAAGCTGGGGTTTTTTCTTCATCCATACCTGTATCCTTTACAGCTTTATAAAATGAATCACACTGATAATAATTAACATCATCCATTGCTTCCTTATAAATACCCCTACTTACATTATTAATTGGAGAACCAGAACAAATTAAAAAAATGCCAAATCCTACACCAAATAAAAGAATAATTCCAACTATAACCGCAATTTTCTTTTTAGGGAATATATTTTCGCTTTTCCTCTTAAGTAGTCCTTCATTTGAGTCAATAGTTTCTCCATCTTCTATATTTATTGATTCTATTTGTTGCTGTTCAACTTTAGTCCCGCATTTCGTGCAAAATTCGGCTTCATCTTTAACTTCTGCCCCACATTCTGAACAAAACATACTAAATCCTCCTAATTCACTTCTGATACACTAAGCCTTATATCATCAATCCTGTAGTTATATTTATGCATCATGTCAAATTCCCTTGATTCATTCGGTTCAAGTTCTTGGCCATCGTTAGTGTAATCCGAGTCTATAATATTTCCTTGACTGTCCAAGAATTTTGCATCAATTTTAAAATATCTGATTGTTTTTGAACTAATATTCTTAACTGTACCGTTAATATAAATGTAATCACCGCTCCTATGCTTAGTCCAATTCATAATTCTCAGGTCTGATGTAACGGGGGTATTTGCATATTCCTCAAGAGCCTTTTCCATTCTAGATTCTTGCATCTCTTGTTTTCTGTTATTGAAAACCACATTCTCATAAATCAGATACCCAAAAATCCCAATCACAACTATTGAAATTACTATGATAACTGCCTTTGCCTGGTTATTTAATATGCTAAACCAATTGCCACCTTTATCAGATAGTGCTATTCCGCACTTAGTGCAAAAGTTATTATTATCCGCATAATTCTTTCCGCAATTTTTGCACTTCTTCATTTTCACACCTCAAGAATACTATTTTTTTAATCCCAACCATACTAATACCGAAGCAAAGAATATTCCAATAGTCCTTGCCATTATGTAAGCGTCAAAAACTTCACACGTATAAGCAAAGCAAAAAACATGAGAAAATAGCCTGAGCACAAAAACAAGGAGGTGTTCAGGAATGATTAATAACGATCTGCATAGCCTGTGGGAACAGCGTCTA
>JAYEHK010000003.1:0-27544 GCA_034659475.1 Bacillota bacterium
AACGATTTTAACGCACCCTACGGGTACCACTGATACTCCCTCTGGTCGTTTAAATAGGATGCAGATTTACGCTGATTACCGCAGATGAACGCTGTTTTATATATTAAAAAAAAGAACAGCGTTCATCTGCGGTAATCAGCGAACATCAGCGTTTTTGGTTCCTATTTTCTAATTAATCAATATCAAAAAAATAAAAATAAGTCCGCGAAGGTCCAAAAAGTCTGCGTGAGTCCGCGTCTATTCAACCTCTCTTACTGCGTATTATCTGTCTATTATGAACTAAATAACAAACAAAAACGAGAGGGGGTTGCCCTCTCGTTTGGGTTTATCTTAGTTCGGCCTGGAGTTCGTCTTTAAGTTTTTGTAGGGTTTGTTCGATAATGGTGTTTACTTCATCTTCGGTGAGCGTACGCTCTGGGGATTGGAAAACCAGTCTGAAGGCTATGCTTTTCGAGCCTTTAGCAACCTGTTCTCCTGCATATAGATCAAATACAATCACCTTCTGCAGCAATTCTCCCCCACTTTTTCGGATCAGCTCCACGACCTGCGAGGCCTTGATTTCTTCCTTCACCAGTATGGCCAAATCTCGCTCAACAGCAGGATATCGTGTGATCTGTTCCATCATTCTCCTACGACTTGATAGCTTGTACATCTTAGCCATATCCAGATCAAACGCACACGCCCGGGGTTTTATACCAAAGTTCTGCCGCACCACCGGATGTATTTCACCAATCACGCCCAGCAGCTCACCCTGACACAATATACTGGCTGAACGCCCCGGATGATAAGCTGGGTGGCTGAGCTCAACAAATTGATATTGTTCAATCCCTAGATTTTCAAAGAGCTGCTCAACAATGCCCTTCAAAAAGTAGAAATCCATTTCAACACTGCTTTGAAGCCAATTCAACTCCGTCCTTCCAGCAACAATGCCCCCGGCCTTAAGCACCTCTTCCGGTAACTCATCACCCACTGGAATGAAAACAGATCCTATTTCAAAAAAGGCTAAACTGTTGTTTTTTCTGGCCAGATTTCGACTGACAGTATCCAATAATCCCCCCAATAAGTGTGTACGCATTATGCTTTGTTCTTCTGATAAGGGATTGGCTACATTTATTACGGTACGCCATTCATCAGCAGGAGACAGATCCAACATATCCAAGTACCGAGGGCTCACAAAACTATAGTTAATGATCTCATTCAGATACCGTGCAAAAAAGCTTCGGACATTTTCCTTAAATCTCTGATACGGTGTTAAACCACCCATTTTAGATGCACCTGCCGGCAAGGATGTTGGGATATTGTCATACCCGTATAGCCTGGCCACTTCTTCTATTAGATCAGCTTCAAATTCGATATCAGGCCGATAACTGGGTACAATAACAGTAAACTGTCCATCTTCTTCGCTGACTTTAAACTTAAGTTTTTGGATATATCCTTTTATCTGTTCTGCGCTTAACTGCGTACCCAACAAATCATTAACCTTTCCAGGACGCAGTACCACCTGTCTGGGAACCTGGGGATCAGGGTAAACATCTACAATTCCGTCTAATACCTCACCGCCTGCAATTTCCTGTAATAATGAAGCAGCCCGATTTAATGCATAAATAACCCCATTGATATCTGCGCCCTTTTCAAAACGCATTGACGCATCACTTCTAAGCGCCGTTTTTCTTGATGTTCTTCGGATATTGCCCGGGTGAAAACAAGCAGCTTCCAGCAGCACATCCACTGTATTATCGTTAATCTCAGTACTCTGCCCCCCCATAACACCGGCTAACCCGATGGGTCGGTTATTATCCGTAATCAGGAGCATATCGCCTTCAAGCACTCTTTCCACATCATCCAGGGTCGTAAGTTTCTCCCCTGGTCGTGCCCGCCGTACAATAATGTTATGCTGATCATCCAGGAGTTCATAATCATATGCATGCATAGGTTGATTGGTTTCCAGCATGACAAAATTTGTTACATCGACAATATTATTGATCGGCCGAATCCCGCTGTGTATTAATCGTTCCTGTAGCCACTCGGGTGATTCCTTCACCTGTACATTCTTAATCATTCTGGCAGCAAATCGTTTACAAAGATCCTCATCCAGAATGCTCACCGACACCTGATCACCTGCAGCCTGAGTGGAGACCTTAAAATCAGTCGCAGGAATCCTGATCTCTTTCCTCTCTAAGGCTGCAATCTCTCTGGCAATATTAATCATCCCCAGACAATCACCGCGATTCGGAGTCAAGTCAAGGACTAACAGCTCATCATCGTCCATTTGCTCCACCGCTTCTATTGCTATTCCCGCCATGGTCAAACGATGCATTAATTCCTCTGCTGTCCAATCTATCTCCACATAGTCTTTTAACCAATTCACTGAAACGCCCATAAAAATACCCCCTAAAACTGCGTTAGAAAACGTTTATCATTATCGTAGAAGAGACGGAGGTCATTGATACCATATTTTAACATAGCAATCCTTTCAACCCCCATACCAAAAGCAAAACCACTCACCTCTTCCGGGTCATACCCACCATACTGAAGAACACGAGGGTGAACCATTCCTGACCCCAAAATCTCCAGCCATCCAGTGTGCGAACAAACCCGGCATCCCTTTCCACCACAGTGAACACAAGAAATATCCATTTCAGCAGAAGGTTCCGTAAACGGGAAAAAGGAAGGTCGAAAACGGACATTTACTTCCTCTCCAAATATCTTCTTAGCAAACGTCATCAAGGTTCCCTTCAAATCTCCCAGGGTAACATGTTTATCAATAATCAATCCCTCCACCTGTGTAAACATGGGGGAATGGGTAGCATCGTCATCCTTGCGATATACCTTCCCAGGGACAATTATGCGAACCGGAATTTCTGGAGCAACCTTCTGCATTGTCCTTACCTGAACAGGTGACGTATGCGTTCTCAAAAGAACTTCATCTGTTATATAGAACGAATCCTGCATATCTCTTGCCGGATGGTCCTTAGGAATATTCAGAGCTTCAAAGTTATAATAATCCTTTTCAATTTCAGGTCCTTCAGCAACGATAAATCCCATCCCAATAAAGATTTCTCTAATCTCCTCTGTAACCCGTGAAATAGGATGAATCCCACCTGCTAGAATCGGCATCCCAGGAAGACTCACATCAAGTTTTTCCCGTGACAAACGTTTGTCCATTTCCATTTTTTTTAGTTCTGCGGTCTTTTCTTCAATAAGATTTTCCAGAAAGTCTTTTACTTCATTAGCAGTTTTCCCTGCTTCGGCCCTTTCCTCTCCCGCAAGCGTTTTTAACCCCCGAAGTACAGCAGTCATTTCTCCTTTTCTGCCCAGTGTCTTCACTTTGATTTCATTCAAGCCCGTGAGGTCAGCCACCTGCTCAATGCTCTGTTCAGTAATGGTTCTAATCTGTTTGAGTTTTTCGATCATCACGATCCTCCTCCAAATAAAGTTATTAACAATATGTTTATATAGGGAAAAATGCAGAAAATAAAAAAAGTTTCATCCACTAGGGACGAAACTCTGTTCCGCGGTACCACCCTGATTAATCGAACGTACCCCATCCGATTCTCTTTCACCCTGTAACGGAGGGCATCCGGTTGAACCTACTTTTTGTTCAATTCACTGCTCCCAGGTGAATTCAATCGCATTTCCCCTGGCCACACTTTCAGTCCCTGGTGTGACCTCCCTTTAAAGTTCCGTACAATCTACTTGTCCTGTTCCCTGCATTTGATTATTGCATCATTAACATTCTATACATAAGATAATAAACAATACAACCAGATGATTCAAAAAGATACCATAGGCTTTCGGCTTGATCATACATAATCATCTACCCTCACCCTTCACTTATGGTCGATAACTGATTGCCACCAAGAATAGTGTTCTAAGATAGGATTAATCCACCATACCGTTGTCTACTTGATTCTGAAATTATTATAGCACATGCTGCAGCCACATTCAAAGAATCAACATTCGCATTCATTGGTATTTTTATGAACTGATCACAGCACATAGTAAGCTCCTGTCCCACCCCAAATGCTTCATTACCCATGACAAGTGCACATTTTCCTTTTAAATCCATCTCGAAATAGTTATGATCTGCTTGTACATTCGTTCCGACGAACTGAAAATCAGCCTCTTTTAAGCTTTTCCATTCTCTGCTCCCTGCGTCCTGAAACAAAGGAACATTAAGTATGCCTCCCATCGTACTTCGCACAACTTTTGGGCTAAACGGATCAACACATCCGCTACTCAGAAGAACGCCATTCACATCAAGAGCCCAACAGGTTCTTAAAATGCTCCCCATATTTCCAGGATCAGAAACTTTATCCAGTATGACAATCATTCCGTCCCGTTTGAAAACATCATTAAAATCCCACCTCGGTTTCTCCACAATGGCTGCTAGTCCTTGTGGCGTTTGGGTAGAGCAGATCTGTTTCATCAACCTTGCATCAATCTGAAAGCATCGATCGTCCAGTGGTTCAACCAGTTCTTTCATAGAATCCAATAACGACGTTTCCACAAACAATGCTTTTACAAGTTTTGGTCGACCCACAAACTCTTCCACTAACCGCAGGCCTTCAACAAAAAACAGCCCTTGCTCATTTCTATGCTTTTTAGTTTTTAACTTGTTAACCAATTTAATGGTTTGATTGTCAGTTGACTGAATTGTTCTCATTTCGTTTCTCCTAATTGTATTAATGAACGTGAGGAGTGAGGGGTGAGGGGTCAGGGGTTAGGAGTCAGGCATTGCCCTTACCCTTCACCCCTTACCCCTTACAAAAAAATCCGTGTCTATTTTCGTACTAACCCACTTCAACGTTCCAACTAACCAACTGTCCAACTAATAAATCCGTGTTATCCGTGTCTATTTTCGCACTAATTGCTTATAAAAAAAGTATGGCTTTAAAAGCCACACTTTTTATTTATATATACATGATGTTTTACAGACTTTTTTTGGCGAGTTCTGCTAAATCTGTAAAACCTTCAGGATCTGTAATCGCCAAATCCGCAAGAACCTTACGATTAACATCAACACCAGCTACCTTTAACCCATGTACCATTCTACTGTAAGTGGTACCGTTATCACGAGCAGCTGCATTAATACGAGCAATCCATAACTGTCTGAAGTCGCGTTTTTTTAATTTCCTATGTGCATAAGCATAATTACCAGATTTCATAACCTGTTGGTTAGCTACCTTAAAACGCTTAGACTTGCTTCCGCGATATCCTTTGGCCAATTTCAAAATCTTTTTATGTCTTCTATGTGCTGTAACTCCACGCTTTACTCTTGCCATGGTGTAGTCCTCCCTCTATCTATTTGTAAGGAATTAGTTTGGAAATGTTTTTGAGTTCTTCTTCACTCACCAAACCACTTTTACGTAAACTTCTTTTTCTTTTAGGGCTCTTATTACCCAAGAGATGGCTTCCATAGGCTTTTGATCTTTTGATTTTTCCACTGCCAGTTTTTTTGAATCTCTTAGCAGCACCTCTGTGGGTCTTCATCTTTGGCATGAAAAGTTCCTCCTTCTAATCATTGTCTATTTTAGGTACAAGAATCATAACCATATTTCTTCCTTCAACCTTTGGGTTCTTTTCAACAGCAGAAATATCGGATAATTCCTCAGCAAATTTCAAAGAAAGTCTCCGCCCATTCTCAGGATGAGTAATCTCCCGACCTCTGAACATAATCGTGAATTTCACTTTATCACCAGCCGACAAAAATTTTCGGGCATTCTTAGCTTTTACCTGAAAATCATGTTCCTCAATATTGGGCCTCATTTTCACCTCTTTGATAGAGATGATTTTTTGTTTTTTGCGAGCATCCTTTTCCCTTTTGCTTTGCTCAAACTTAAATTTGCCATAATCCATCAGACGACATACAGGCGGTTTTGCGGACGGAGCGACCTCAACCAGATCCAAGCTCTTTTCAAGAGCCAGATTGAGAGCTTCCCTAATTGGTACGATCCCTAATTGCTCTCCCTGATCATCAACCAGCCGCACTTCTTTTGTTCGAACTTCTTCGTTAATTCTCCAGTCTTTACTGATAGGAATTTCACCTCCATAAAAATATAAAAGCGGGTTATGCGAACCCGCTTTTCATACAATAACGCAGCTATCAATACAAATAGCTCTACTCAACTCCAGTAGCTGATGGCCGATGGAATTCTGTTATTGATAACCTTACGAACGTTCGCTGCAAGGTGAGAAGACAGGCTTCTTCTTGACAGTTTAATATGATATCATATTGCAACGCAAAACGCAAGAGCAATTGTCTATTCTGCCATTCTTTGTTTAATTTCGTTTAGCATTGACGCAATAAATGCTTGCGTATCCTGACTACCCAAATCTCCTTTTTTACGATGCCGAACAGCAACCGCGTTTGCCTCGATTTCCTTGTCCCCAACAATTAAAAGATACGGAATCTTTTGCAATTGTCCTTCACGGATTTTGTATCCGATCTTCTCACTTCGTTTATCCAATTCAGCGCGAATCCCATTTTCTTTTAATTGTTTAAGCAGAGCTTCGGCATATTCATGATGCCTTTCAGTAATCGGTAAAATGCCGACTTGAACTGGAGCAAGCCACGCCGGAAATGCACCTGCATAGTGCTCGGTAAGAATCCCGATAAAACGTTCCATGCTTCCGAAAATGGTTCTGTGTATCATAACTGGGCGATGTTTTTCACCGTCTTCCCCAACGTAGGTTAAATCAAATTTTTCCGGCATCTGAAAATCAAGCTGAATGGTTCCGCACTGCCAGGTTCGATCCAGCGAGTCCTGCAGGTGGAAATCTATTTTCGGACCATAAAAGGCGCCATCGCCTTCGTTGACCACATAATCCATTCCTTTTTCTTCCAGAGCTTGTTTCAATGCATTGGTAGCCATGTCCCATATTTCAATAGAACCCATTGCATCCTCGGGCCTGGTAGACAGTTCTACAAAGTACTTAAAGCCAAACTGTTTATAAATGATGTCAACTAGATCTATAACACCCTTTAACTCATTGCCGATTTGTTCCGGAAGCATATAGATGTGAGCATCATCCTGTGTAAAGGCACGTACGCGCATCAGACCGTGCATGGCACCAGACAGTTCATGGCGATGGACCAATCCCATCTCTGCAACACGCATGGGCAGTTCACGGTAACTATGCAGGTCCTGTTTATAGACCAGCATCCCCCCTGGACAATTCATCGGTTTTAAGGCATAGTCCTGTTCATCTATCTTAGAAAAATACATATTTTCTTTGTAATGATCCCAATGGCCAGAACGTTCCCATAATTCCCTATTTAACATCATAGGCGTGCGAATCTCCATGTATCCTGCTTTTTGATGTTCTTCACGCCAGTAGGTTTCCAGTTCGTTTCTAAGCATCATTCCCTTGGGCAAGAAAAATGGAAATCCAGGCCCCTCATCAAGAAGAACAAACAATCCCAGTTCTTTTCCCAATTTACGATGATCACGTTTTTTGGCTTCTTCTATTTTATTGAGATAATCATCCAAAAGAGCCTGTTTGGGAAATGCTGTTGCATATATCCGCTGCAGCATTTTATTTTTTTCGTCCCCACGCCAGTATGCCCCTGCTACACTCATACATTTCAGCGCTTTCAACCTACCGGTTGAAGGAATATGAGGTCCTGCACAGAGATCCACAAATTCACCCTGATCATACATACTAATTACTGCATCTTCTGGCAAATCTTCAATTAGTTCCACCTTATAGGCTTCATCTTTTTCTTTAAAAAACGTGATCGCTTCATTTCTGGATAATTCTCTGCGGACAATTGGAAAATCACTCTTGATGATCTTCTGCATTTCTTTTTCAATCAGGTTAAAGTCCTCTGGGCTGAAAACATGTTCCGTTTCAAAATCATAATAAAAGCCTTTATCAATAGCAGGCCCTATCGCAATTTTAGTGCCAGGCCACAGTCTTTGCACTGCCTGTGCCAGAACGTGAGCAGAGGAATGTCTGTACATGTCTCTTCCTCTTGGATCTTCAAAATCGATGATCTCCAATTCTCCATCTGTTGTCACAGGAACATTTAACTCTGTTACCTTTCCGTTAAGAACGCCCCCTAAGGCACTTTTGGCCAATTTAGAGCTAATACCTTTTGCCATTTCTAGAATGGTAGTGTTTTCCGGGAACTCTTTTACCGTTCCGTCTTTTAATCTAATGGAAACCATTTATTTACCTCCTGATAATTTCCTATCCCCTAACGCGGAAATAAACATAAAATTGCGACTTGCACAATACCAATAACAAACCCAACCACACCTCCGAGTATTTCGATGAAGGTTAGTTCTTCAATGGATATCCCACGAATCATGTCTTCTAATTCCTTCAAATCATAATCCTTCACTTTTTCTTCCACTATCTTGCTGATTTGAATTTCCTGTGTTAGGTATTCTTTCCCTGATTCAATGAAACGTTCCATAATGTCAGGAGCTTCCTGTCTAAGGATTTTCTCCAATGACTCAATAATAATCTGAGTCAGTTTTGGTGGGATAATACGAGGAAGCAGACCAACCAGCCTGTCCTTCATTAACTCTGATATCTTTTCAATCAATTTTTCCTGCACCTCAGGGGTATTGATTTTATCAAAGACATCGTCAAGGGATAATAACTCCTGTTCTACTAATTCTCCCAACTTCACTGCGATTTCACTCTGTCGTTTATGAAGAAGCCCCTGCACCTTAAAGAAAACAAATTTAATCGGTTCGCGGGGCCAAAATAGTAATCGAATCGCAAAAACATTTGTTACATATCCTATAAAGGCACTGATTAGCGGTATAAGTATTAACTGATATATCATATCATCACCCTATCCTATTTTCACTTAAAAAGGATAGCAGATTTTGTCTGTTATAGCAATAAAGATTACTTGGCTTGGGCCGATTCTCTGGCAGCAAAATCACTCCTTTCCGTTTATAACACCGCGACAGTTAAAGCATTATGGTCTTTGATAACTAGATGTTTTTTTCAATCACCATTTGAAAACTTATTATCCTTTATCACACAAAAATGACCGGAGAAAATCCCGGTCACTTGTATATCTCTTTTCGAGCCGAATGGCTAAATCAATCTCATCGTATTAATGGTTCGGGTGTATAGGATCAACCTCTTGATTTTTGATAAAAGCCATGTATCGTTCGCATCTTTCACACCCTTTACACTCTACAATACGATCACCAAAGACACTCCGAATCATTTTAACAGCTTCCGTTGTTTCAATACTCTTAATATTATGCAAAACGATTTTACCCGGAACAATCGTAATCAAAATACTGATTAGAATATCATCCAGATTGATCTCATTGACCAGTAAATCATTTGAATAGTAATCCAAAAACTCTTCCTCAATGATCTTACCATTCCCATCCCACAGATAGAATCCATTGTTTTCCAACAACAGATTGACTTCGTGTACCCGAGAGGGTTGTGTATCAACAAAATACCTGAGAAGCTTCACAAATTCATTATATTCTTTTTCATTTTTCATTTCCTCACAGGCTAAATCTACCGAAAAACGTATCTCCTTTAGATAATCAGCCATACAGAAATTTATAATACCTTCAATCAGCAGCTTATCCTCAAAGAACAAATGATCAAAAATACGATGAGCAATTTTATTTTTGCGACCATAATTCATTAGTAAATTCAAGCTTTCATTACTGTTGCAACGCCTCATAAATTCCGAGGCTTTAGTATAAATTGCTTGCTTATCAGCAGGCACAATCTGCCTGTTTTTCCTATCAATTTCTCTCCAAATCAGCTTCGTTTCCCAATCTTTAACAATATGTTCCGCTAAAAATTCAGACATTTGATGTTTGAAAATATAGATGATATCATCCTCGTGAAATAATTTGCTATTACTCTGACCAAAGAGACAAACATCGATAAATAGTGTTTTACTAAAATCATCAAGATCCGTTTTAAACCCCATCGAATATCCCCGTTCTTCTAACCAGCTAAATTGCTGCTGCATTCTTTCAACGAATGGGGCATACTCTTCGGCCGTAGCAATCTTTAATTCATAAAACATAAGCGGCCTCCTAGTTGATGCTAATATTATTATATGTGAGGCCAATTTTCATTATTCAATGCTTACCGTCCAAAAATTATTTCATAAATCTAAGCATATCTACTATTTAATTTTATTTTGTTTTTATGTCAGACAGTATGTGTGATCAAAGCCCCTGTTAACATAAATAATAAAAGGGATGAATTCCAGAGGAAATTCCTCTGAATTCATCCCTTTCCCTTGGTTACAAAAATGCTACTTTAATGCGGACTGATCAGAATGATAACTCCAACCATTAGCATCCATTTGATTCAAAAAGTCTACCACAGCTTTCACCAGTACTTCTTCCATCTTTTGACCCTTTTCAAGGGTGCCTTTGGTCGGATCACCGGTTGCTCCACAATCCGTTAATTCGGCAAAGTTCCACTTGATGTCAATATGCTCGGGCAGATTAGTCGGCACAACTCCTCTGGCATATTGCATCTCTACCAGATCACCAAATAAATCCAAGGCCATGGAAGTTTCGCCTTCTCCAGCATGTCCCAGTCCATTCCAGACTTCAAAGGTATCTGCAGGAAGCAGATTTCCTGCTGCAACCCACCATGCATCGAGTGACGCAATCTTCACTTCAGGGTATTGCATTTTAATTGCACGACTAGCTGTTTCTATCGCTGCAATATTCCCATCATGTCCATTCATAATAAAGATCTTTGTAATACCGTTTTTAATCACGGAACTCAGTAAGTCTTTCAATACTTCTATCAGCGTTTCAGCACGCAGCGACATCGTAAATGGGAAGTGACTATAGTGTTGACTGTATCCCACCGTTACCGGCGGTAATACCAGCAATCCCTTCACTTTGTCAGCAATTTTCTTGGATAATTCATAGGAAACCAGGGTATCCGTACCCAGCGGCAAGTGCTGTCCATGGTTTTCACACGAACCAACGGATAAAATTGCTTTATCGTATTTACCTTCTGTATATGCATGTCCTGTTATTTTGAGAGCTTCGTTCACAGCTTTTCCTCCTTTCAAAAAAGACCGGAAAGATTATTCAGGTAATACCTCTTTCACAAATTTGAATGTGCCGTCTTCTACTGTCAGAATGGTTACTGATTTATTCGGAACACGGTTGCCGTCTGTATAACTAATCTTCCCTGTAACTCCATCAAAACCCTCTGTTACTAAAAGAGCGTCCCGAACTGCAGCAGAGTCTGCACTATCTGCTCTTGTAATGGCGTCTGCAATCAGATACATACCATCATAACCAAGTGCGGCAAATGCATTTTCAGCTTCATGACCATAGGTCTCTTTATAGGTACTTACGAAATTCTGCACCTTTTCAGAAGGATTTTCCAGAGAAGCATGGGTTGTAAAGTATACGTCATGGTTTGCACCTTCGCCACCCAATTCTGTCAGTAACGGTGTGTCGTAGCCATCTCCGCCGATAATCGGTTGAGTAATGCCGCGATCACGCATTTGTTTCACAATAACACCGCATTTACTGGGATCAGAGGCAACATATAAGACATCAGGCTGTACCTTTAAGCCTTTGAGACGTTCGATCTGGGCGGAAAAGTCAACATCTGCAGTCTGATAAGAATCTTCCAGTAAAATAGAATCAGCACCATTGATTTCATTGAAACGTTCTTTAAAGAACTTGGCCAAAGTCATAGTGTAATCCATACCCTTATCGGTTAACATATAAGCTGTTTTTGCACTCAGGTCGGATGCAACAAATTCTGCACCTGCATAAGCCTGAATGTTATCTCCAAATGGAACCAAGAAGAAATAATCTCCCACCTGATCAGGCAGTTCTGGCAGAGTTGCCCCTGATGTCAGGAATAATACATTAGCCTTTTGCGCAATACTGCCTGCTGCCAGAGCATAGTTACTGTCAGCAAGTCCACAGATTGCCATAACTTTATCAACATCTACCATCTTTGATGCGCCATTTGCACAAACGTTTTGATCAGTTTTACCATCAATTGCAATGACTTCGATCTCTTTACCAAGCACTCCACCATTGGCATTGATTTCATCAGCAGCCATTTGGAAGCCGTTGAGTCCTGGTACATCAAGAGAAGCCTGGTCTCCGGTCTGGTTAAAGAGGGCACCTACCTTTATGGTGTCGCTGCTGTTCTGCGCTGAATCGTTGCTCTGGTTGCCACATCCCGTAAATACCAGAGAAAGAATCAACAACATCGTAATGGACAATACTTTTCTCTTCATTAATTTTAATTCCTCCCTTTTTTTATGTAAAGTAAGCCAAACACTTTCACAGCATGAAAAGTCCTCACGATGGTCGTGAACAAATACTATTTTCACTGTTAGAAATGTCAGCTTAGCTATACTCAAATCTTAGATTTCCTCTTTATTGTGCTTTTTGAAGTGTTTCCAGCTAAACTCCCATCTCCCCATAATTCCCTGAGGTCTAAAAATAAGAACTAGAATTACCAGAACAGCCAGAATGAGCTGGCTTAGCCCATAAAGTGGAGGAAGGGTTACCCCCATAAGAGAAATCCCACCTTCCAGGTTACGAAGTAACTCTGGCAAAATCGTCATAAGCGATGCACCTACAACTGCTCCAGTCAGCGATCCCATCCCTCCGATAACTGACATTTCAACCAGCAAAAAGGTTTGGTTGAAGGAAAAGAAATTAGGAGAAATTACTGTGATAAGGTCTCCCCATAGTGCGCCCCCAACTCCTGCAAAAAAAGCCCCGATACAAAAAGACATAAGTTTATGATTAGTAATGTTAACACCCAATGCCTGCGCAGCCACATCATCGTCCCGAAGAGCCATAATCCCTCTCCCGTAGGACGAATGCAGAAACCGCCACAAAACATATAATGTAATAACCATAGTGCCATAAACCCACCAGCTATTTGTGATTCCTGGCAGCCCACTGATACCACGAGCTCCGCGGGTAAAGTCGTCCAAATTGGTTAACAAGACTTTAATAATAACCAAAAAGCCCAGTGTAGCAACAGCTAGATAATGTCCCCGTAAGCGTAAAACAGGGAAACCAATAATAACAGCACAAATTGCAGCCATGATCCCAGCAGCCAGCAATGCTACGGCAAAAGGCAACTGAATATTCATCAACCATAAGGGCAGATCAGGCAACAAACTAGCCTTCTGAGCAATGGGTACAGTTAAGAGGGCCGATGTATACGCACCTACTGCCATAAAACCAGCATGCCCCAGAGAAAATACACCTGTAAAACCATTGGTTAGATTAAGGCTTGCAACCAGAATAATATTAATGCCAATTAAATTGATAATACGAAGATAATAACCGGGTAGAAATTGATTTAATGAAAATAACACCAATGCCAGAAGTACCAGACTGACAAGGGTCAATTTCTTATCACGTTGATTTAGCATTTAGCTGCGCCTCCCTTCGCCGGTTCCAAGCAAACCTGAAGGGCGAACCAACAGTACCAGGATTAAAATGACAAAGACAAATGCGTCTCGATAAGGAGAAAACGCCGGCGGCAATAAACCAACCAGTAAAATTTCGGCCAATCCAAGGATGAACCCGCCCAGAGCCGCACCACCTATACTTCCAATGCCGCCAATAACAGCTGCAATAAAGGCTTTAAGTCCAGGAATAAAGCCCATCAATGGATCTATTCTCCCATACTGTCCGGCCAGCATTAAACCGCCTACAGCAGCTAGTGCCGAGCCGATCGCAAAGGTTACGGAAACAACAACATTTATGTTAATGCCCATCAACCTGGCAGCATTTAGATTGTCTGCACAGGCTCGCATCGCAATACCGAGATTGGTACGGGTAACAAATAAAACCAATACCAATAACAATACAATGGTAAGAGATATTATTAACAAAGTCATATTACTTACGGATACCTGCCCCCAATTATGTATGACACTCAGGTATTCAGGAACCCGAAAGGGTTTTGGTTGTGCACTTACTGTCATGATACCAAGGTTCTCTATAAAGATTGAAACAGCCAGCGAGGTGATCATAGTTGCTTCTTCCGTTGCATATCTAAGTGGCCGGTATGCAACCCTTTCGAGCAAGACACCCATTAGAGCTGCAACCCCCATGGCAATAATCAGAGCCAGAAGAAACGGTGCATGCATAACCATAACCACTGCAAACCCTGCATATACCCCAATCATTAATATATCACCGTGTGCAAAATTAATAAGTCTAAGTATCCCATATACAATCGAATATCCAATGGCTATCAACGCATAAACACTACCCAGACCGAGACCATTGATCAACTGCTGCAATAAATAATTTCCGTTCATAAAATTAGCCTCCCAGATATGCTTTTTGAATTTCTTCGTTATTGATCAATTCTGAACTGGTTCCCGATAGCTTAATACGTCCAGTCTCCAGCACATAAGCTCGATCTGCCTGGGAGAGTGCCTGATAAGCATTTTGTTCAACCAGAAGGATCGTCATACCTCGTTCTTTAAGTTGATTGATGACATCAAAAATAAGTTCCACAATTAAAGGAGCCAAACCCATGGAAGGCTCATCCAATAACAATAAACGCGGGTTACTCATAACAGATCTGCCAATGGCTAGCATCTGTTGTTCTCCACCAGACAAGGTGCCGGCGATCTGACTTCGTCTATCCTTTAAAACAGGGAAAAGAGAGTAAATCCAGTTCGCATCTTCCTGTATTCCCTTTTGATCACGGCGTTGATAGGCGCCCAATCTAATATTCTCGGCTACGCTGAGACTGCTGAATATCTGTCGGCCTTCCGGGACATGGCTAATCCCACTGGAAACAATCTGATGAGTAGGTGCATGAGTAATGTCCTGATTTTCAAATCTGATCTTTCCGCTTTTGGATTGAATCAGACCCGATATAGCAGCAAGTGTGGTGGTTTTTCCTGCTCCGTTAGCACCAATAATCGCTACCATTTCACCCTTATTAACTGTTAAGCTGACATCTTGCAGGGCATGAATATTACCGTAATAAATGTTTAATTTCTCCAGTTCAAGCATTGCTTCAGGCATTGGTTGCTCTCCTTCCCAGATATGCTTCAATAACCTGCGGGTCTTCTCTTACTGCTTCAGGTGAACCTTCTGCAATACAACTGCCATAACAAAGAACCTGCAGTTGATCACATAGATTCATCACTACCTTCATGTCATGTTCAATCAAGACAACGGTAAGGTTAAAGCGGTCACGAACCCTGCGTATTGTATGCATTAATTCTTGACTTTCACTGGGATTCATCCCCGCAGCCGGTTCATCAAGCAATAGAATTTGGGGCCTGGTTGCCAATGCTCTGGCAATCTCAAGCTTTCTCTGAGCACCATAAGACAGATTCCCGGACATTTGATCTGCCAGATCAGCAATTTCCAATACCTCAAGCAGCTCCATCGCCTCCCGGCGAAGTACTTTCTCACCTTCGCGAATAGCCGGAGCACTCGCAAGCATAGAAAAGAATCCATAGCTTTTATGAATCTGTGCACCGATGATTACGTTATCCAAAACCGATAACGTCGAAAACAAACGCAGGTTTTGAAATGTTCTCGCTATTCCCAGTCCAGCAATAGTATCGGATCGTAAACCGGTAATGTTTTTGTCTTTAAAGTAAATAGAACCCGAACTAGGAGTAGTTTCTCCCGACAGCATATTAAAAACGGTCGTCTTCCCTGCCCCGTTGGGTCCAATCAATCCATGAATAGTGCCAGGCTCAATCGAGGCTGAATAATCTGCAACCGCAGTTAGCCCACGAAAATGCTTGGTGATCTTGTTAACTTGTAGAATAGGGGCCATCATTTATCAGTTCTCCTTTGAAATTAATAACCATTGTTTTTGCCAAAGATTAACATGCAATAGCAGTAAGATCTTTAATCAACTTAGACTTTTTCGACTAAACAATACTAAATTCCTCTTATTCCAATTCCATTTTTATTGTTTTTTATTCGCACATAAAAGAAGGCACCTCATCGTTCCTTTGAAAATTATATTTTTTACAGAAAAATTATAACACTGAATCTATTGATACGTAAGATAGGATCAAAAATAACAATATACAAAATGATTTTACTGCAAAAACGCCATATTTCTCTGTTTGAATGCATATTACTTTCCGCAGTGAAATCACAAAATATATGAGCGCTAGCTTAAACAGCTTATTGTATACTTTAAATAATGGTCTTGTATGAATGTGCGAAAGTTCTTACAATTACAGGGTAAATAGAAAAGGTCCTTATCCGAAGAACCTATTTTATTTGTATTTATAACCGTTCGAATGATTAATCAACAGGGGAAATATGGAGATGATGAAATGTTTGCGAAAAAAATGAGGGTTGCTGTTTTTACCACCGGAGGAACAATTGCATCTAGTTTTGATGCCAGGACAAACACAATAATACCCTCCCTTCAAGGAGATGATTTGCTTAAATCCGTTTCAGACAAGGATAGCAGTCTTGTGGTTGAATTACATGAATTTTGTAATGTTCCCAGTCCCCATCTGACGCCGGAAATTGGTTTTATGCTTGCAAAAGAGATAAGCGCTGTCTTAACAAGAGATGATATCGAGGGAGCAGTTGTTGTTCAGGGAACTGATACCCTTGAAGAGATTGCCTATCTGGTTGATTTGCTGGTTGATAATCCCAAACCTGTAGTATTTACTGGAGCTATGAAAAGCCAGGATGAATTATACGCAGATGGATTAGGTAATTTGAATGGCGCAATTCGAGTTGCCTCACAAAGTAGTGCCAGAAACAGAGGCGTGCTGATTTATTTTAACCAGGAAATCCATAGTGCCGAAAGAGTCGTTAAATGCAATGCTAATAATATTGCTTCTTTTCGTTCCCCTGGATATGGTCCAGTCGGAATGGTTTATGGTGAAAAAGTAGTATTCATGACACCTCAGATATTGGAGCAAAAACTGAATGTTGACCGCATTGACCCGCGGATTGTTTTGCTCAAAGCCAGTTGTGGCATGGATCCATTCCTGTTGGAGAGTTGTATTAATACAGATGTTTCCGGCATAGTAATAGAAGGCCTTGGCGCCGGAAATCTTCCACCACTCATGTGTGCCCCATTAGAAAAAGCACTCGTAAAAAACGTCCCTGTGGTTATGGTCAGTCGCTGTCATGAGGGCATGGCCATGAATCTCTATGCCTATGAAGGGGGAGGCGCACAGCTATATAATATGGGCGTGATTCTGGGCGGAATGTTAAACGGCCCCAAAGCAAGAATAAAACTAATGGTTGCACTTGGTCACACCCGGGATATAAGCATTATTCGCTGCTACTTTGAAAATCGGCCCGATCCTCTGGCATATACATAGATGTTTTCAGCCCATAAAAAATCGGGTAGGAGGTCACCCATTATTTGAGTGAGTGACCGACCTCCCACACCACTTATCCCGACTTCTGTATTATTCCGACTTTCTATCTGTATCAATTAAAACGCTTTAGAAAACATTTTGTACATATGATATATTTCATTTATGAAACTGATTTCTAAGCTTCATCCTTGTAGTCCTTAAGACTAGTCCTTAATATTCTCTGCTAGAATATCAGCCAAATGTTTTGCTTCTATATGAGGAGCCTGTTTGTCCAGACCACCTTTAATCTGCATCCTGCATGAGGAACATGTGACCGCTACTACTTCAGCTCCACTCTCTTTGATATTGCTAACTTTTTGTTTGAGGATCGGCATGGAGAGCGCATTATTCAATACTCCAAATGCTCCGGCCATGCCACAGCACTTGTCAGAATCCTTCATTTCGACCAATTCATAACCCGGAGTAGCTGCCAGCAATTGTCTGGGTTCTTTATATATACCCAGACCTCTCTTGGTATGGCAGGAATCATGGAGAGTAACCTTTTTGCCCCCACTCGTAATCATCAATCGTCCGGCTTTTTGATATTCTTCGGCAACAAAGCTGCTGAATTCGCGCGTAATGTGAGCCAGCTTTTCAGCCCTTGGTTTCCAGACCTGATCATCCTTAAATAACTCAACATAGGTTTCATGCCATGTTTCAGTACAGGTCGGACAAGCGGTTATTATATATTCCGGATTAACTGCTTCAAAGGCTTCGATGTTCTTTTTAGCTATTTTCCTGGTCGTTTCATAATCCCCCACACCAATGATGGGCTTGCCGCAGCAGCTTTGGTCTAGTGGGAACACTACTTCGATATCCAAATCCTGTAATACCTTATAGACACTTTCTCCTGTTTCAGGATAGACGAAATCTATACTACAGCCGCTAAAGAAAGCTACCCGTTTGGTAGGTTTAGTAATTTCTTTTGTTACTCGATGCACCATATCTCTAAACGGCTTATTGGCAACAGCAGGTAAACTGCGATCCTTAGTCAGTCCAGCCAGGAATAAGGGCAAGTGCCTGATTAGGGCTCCATCCTGCAAAGGTTTTTGTCCAATAGATCCAGCCCGTAAGAGCGCATGGAATAATTTGCGATTCGACATAACAGCAAATATTGAGCGAGCTGCAAATGGCAATCCTTTTTCGGCTACTTTTCTGGCCCTGAGTTCTGTGATCAGATCAGGTATGGGAATTTTACCAGGACATATCTCGGTACATTTACGACAACCAATACACAATTGGTTGATCTTATCAAAATCATCCATGCCACTAAAGAATGCCGTAAGAAGGGCACCAATACCACCTGAGTAAATGTGACCGTAAACATGTCCTCCAACCAGTGTATATATGGGGCAAACATTTAAGCAGGAAGCACAGCGCACACACTGATATATCTGTTTAAACTTTTCATCTTTAGCTATTTCCAGACGTCCATTATCAAGAAGAATAACATACACTTCTTTTTCCTGTTCAACCCATTTTCCATCTTGCTTAACCAGAATCGGTGTCGGGCCTGAAATCATGCTCATATAACTGGTTAATAGCTGGCCCGTAGCATTTCTAGGTAAGGTTCTGAGAATGGGTACCGCATCTTTTATTGTTGGAATAAGTTTTTCATATCCAATAATGACAACATGAATTCGAGGTGCCGTAGTTGTAAGTCTGGCATTGCCCTCATTTTCCACCAGGCCTATGGCACCATTTTCGGCAATACCAAAATTAGCTCCTGATATACCCATGTCAGCCTCAAGAAATTCATTTCGTAATGCCTTTCTGGCTGCCTGAACCATAAAAGCAATATCAGGCTCAATATCCTGTTCTAACTCGTCGGAAAAATAACTTGCTATCTGTTCCTTATTCAAATGAATTGCAGGCATTACCATGTGCGACGGTTTTTGATGAGCCAATGAGATGATCCATTCTCCCAAGTCTGTTTCTTTAACCTGTAAGCCAGCATCTTCTAAAACCTGATTTAAATGAATTTCTTCCGAAGCCATGGACTTTGACTTAACAATTTTCTTAACGCCTTTTTCCTGGCACAGATCGATAAGATAATTATTAACAGCTTGACCATCCTGGGCTCGAAAGAATTTTCCACCTCTCTGAACTACAGCAGCTTCAAAATCATCGGCTACTTTTTCAATATTGTCAACGGTAGCCTGTTTCATCTCACGAACACTATCACGAAGTGCATCGACATCTTCTACATTTTCATATGCTTTGGCCCGCGCAATAGGATAAGCTTCTGCAAATCGTGCCAGAGCTCCGCGCAATACCTCATCATTTAACTTCTCATCAATTTCTTTTCTAATATTACGATTATTTTGCTCCATTAATTAACACCTCCGCCTGATTCTTCATCAACAGCGATTATTACTAAGCGGCTCGGTCCATGGCAACCAATAGTAAGAACCCGTTCGATATCAGCGGTTCGACTGGGTCCGGTAATAAAGCTGATATAACCTCGATGATAGACCTCTGAAATAATCTCAAAGGCTTGCTCAATGCCAGCAACAACATTAGCACTTTGCATAAATACTACGTGTATGGTTGATAACATGGAAACCAATCGGCCTGCAATATCCATCGCATCAGTAACCACACTGCCGGTTTCCGCAATTCCAAATTCAGCTGCAGAAATTCCGATATCAGATGATTCCGCATGTTCAGCAATATCATTTTGCTCGGTATAAATTTCTACGCCCAGCGATTTTATATGCTCTGTAATATTAGCCGCATCCTGCAATGGTCCATCTACAGCCACAATTTTACTGGCATTGGTGAATTTAATTAGATTAGCCATAATCTCCTGGGCTTCTATAGGATTTTTAACTCTAAATACTTCAGCGGAAACATTTTGGGCACGACCAGCAAATTCTTCATAATATTCCAGACCAACCTTTTCAGTGGGAAAATGTGCTTTCCAGTTCGTACATACCTTATTCAAAACTTCACTTCCTTTAAATCTTTAATTCTGTAAGCAATCCAAGCATAACTCTGAAACTTCATAGAACAAAAATCAAATTATTGGGAATTTGATAAATTGGGGCTAGTACCATTCTGCTAGACGATGGGTTATATAGTAATAATCAACTAAACCATGCCTCTTATATAATAATTCCCCTTTGCATAATAAAAAACAGGTAAATATTCACCCTTTTTTTAAAAAATCACCTCATTTGAGTGAAACAAACTGGACGTGAACATTTTTAACAAATAAGGTTGGAATAAACAAAATAAGATATTTAAATAATGTTTAAACTACAGATAGTCTTAACACCAGCCCAGACTGCAAATTTATTACGGATAAGCATTTGTGATTAGTTAGAAAATAGGGACCGAATTCAACGCGGACTAACACGGACCCTCCGGGCAAAGACTTACGCAGACCTTTTTGGCGAGGGTTAAGGGCAATGCCTGGCGCATAGCGCCTAACCCCTCACCCCTCACCAAAAAGGTCTGCGTAAGTCCGTATAGTCAGCGTCTATTAATGTTCTATTTTCTAATTAATCATTTGTAAATTGCAAAAGATATGTCTAAATTTGAATTTAAGGAGAATATTGATTTGTACGCTTTCACGGCATTTTTACCAATCCTGGTTACAATTGTATTAATGGTGGGCCTTAACTGGCCAGCTAAAAAGGCCTTGCCAGTTGCATTGCTGCTCGCTATGGGAGTCGCCCTGGGTATATGGCGCATGGACGGAAGCCTTGTTCTAGGCTACTCAGTCTTCGGTTTTTTAAAAGCGATTGATGTTCTGATTATTATTTTTGGAGCCATTTTGATTCTTAATACTCTGAAGGCGTCTGGAGCGATGACAACCATTAACAATGGTTTTAACACGGTGAGCACCGATCGCCGCATTCAGGCCATCATTATTGGCTGGATGTTCAGCGCTTTTATTGAAGGTGCTGCAGGGTTTGGAACCCCGGCAGCTTTGGCGGGACCGCTACTGGTGGGCTTGGGATTTCCTCCCCTGGCTGCTGCTATGGCAGCACTTATTATGAACAGCACACCGGTTGCCTTCGGTGCGGTAGGAACCCCGGTTTTTGGAGCGATGAGTACTGTAAGCAGCAACTTGCAGGCTATGAATGCGAATCCGGAAGTGTTCATGATGAGTCTTACTCAATGGACTGCACTGGCTCATGCGCTGGTCGGTATCTTTGTACCCCTGATGGCGGTAGCTTTGATGACCAAAATCTTTGGTGAAGAAAAGTCTTTCAAGCCGGGATTACGGGTAGCTCCTTTTGCAATCTTTGCTTCCCTGGCTTTTATTATTCCCTTCCTCTTGATTGCCTACTTTTTCGGACCGGAATTACCTTCTCTGGCAGGTGCCTTTATTGGTCTGGGTATCGTGGTTTTGGCTGCCCGTAAGGGTTTCCTGATACCAAAAGAAAGCTGGGATTTTCCTCCCAGAAGCAAATGGCAGGATGATTGGGTATCTTCAACTGATCTGGGTGAAGCAGGTAGTTCTAACATGTCTCTTCTGAAAGCCTGGGTACCTTATGCATTGATTGCGATTATTCTGGTTGTTACGCGCATTCCCAGTTTTGGTCTGAAGGAGATCCTAGCCGCCCAAGCACTGATTATCCCGAATGTTATGGGGATTGATAATTTAGATTATGCGCTCAGATGGGCTTATCTGCCTGGTACCATCCCCTTTATACTGGTCGCCTTGCTAACCCATTTTCTGCATGGCATGAATATTCAACAAGTAAAAAGCGCTTGGATAAATACCTTCAAACAGTTGACAGGTGCTGCCATTGCTCTATTTGCCGGAGTGGCTGCAGTGCAGCTTATGCTAAACTCTGGTGTAAACGGTGCCGGACTAGACAGTATGATGACCGAAATGGCACGAGCTGCTGCAGCTATTGCCGGCAATTCCTATGTTTTTGTGGCTCCCTTCATTGGCATTCTGGGCGCCTTTATGTCAGGATCAAATACGGTGTCAAATATACTTTTCTCCTCACTGCAGTTCGAAACTGCTACTATGCTGGATTTACCTCAGGTTTTCATTGTATCACTGCAGGTGCTCGGTGGAGGTATCGGTAATATGATTTGCATCAATAACATCGTCGCTGTTTGTGCGACCGTGGGTGTTATCGGTGTAGAAGGCAAGTTAGTCAAGCTGAATTTTATACCGGCCTTTATTTACGCGGCCATTGTAGCGATTTTCTTCGCTATTCTGATTCAGATGGGTATAAATCCTATGCCACTATGAAGATACCAGTATCTCCCGGGAATGAATTCCCGGCTACGTTGGGTAGGGGCACCTTGCATCCCTATTCCCGTAGGCGGGAATTCGTTTTTTTAACAAATAAAAAAACCTCGATAAATCAAGGTTTTAAAAGTTTTTTATGGTGGGCCGTATAGGATTCGAACCTATGACTTCTTCCGCGTCAGGGAAGCACTCTCCCGCTGAGTTAACGGCCCTAATTATATATCCCACTAAATCAGGTTTTTTGGCTCGTTTATTATTATAAGGGAGGAACGCCAAAAATACAAGGGTCGAACATATTTTTTCACAGGCCTCTTCAATATTCTCATAATACCTGTTATTGCCTCATTCTTTTTGTCACACTCCAAGTAAATCCAGTAGAAGCTGAGGAATCTTATCCAGGGCTGCTTGTTTTTCCACTGAACCGATGTTATTAGCAACTTTGGGCATTCCATATACAACCGAAGTGGTTTCATCTTGACCAATGGTTCGTGCCCCACTTTTCTTCATGTCCAGCAACCCTTTTGCCCCATCACAACCCATTCCAGTTAGAATGACCCCGATCGCATTGGAGCCCACCTGCGTAGCTACTGAATGGAAAAGAACATCGACCGATGGACAGTGGCCATTCACTTTATCGCCGATTTGACATGCTATATGAAAAGGAGGTCCAGAACCGTTTATACTCATTTGATAATCTCCCGGCGCGATTAAAACCTGACCGGATCTTAGACAGTCTCCACCCTGTGCTTCGCGCACTTCCAACAAACAGGATTCATTCAGGCGTTCTGCATATAATCGGGTGAATACAGCAGGCATATGCTGAACGACTAAAATTCCGGGCATCTCGGATGGAAAGCTCTTTAGAATGGAGTGAATAGCTTCTGTTCCCCCAGTGGATGCACCGATGGCAATTAACGAAGTATGCTTCGTGCTTTTTTTCAGCCCACGAACGTTTGATGGACGTTTTATCTCATCTCTGTATTGTCCGACTCTTGCCAGAGAGGCAACCTTTATTTTTGTTTGTAGTTCGTTTAAAAAATGATCCAGATTGTGAACGTGACCAGCCGGTTTAGCCACAAAATCAACAGCACCTGCATTCAAGGCATCAAAAACAGCACCATTTACGGCACTTATCATTACTACAGGAATTGGATACTGGGGCATCAGACGCCGTAGAAAATCTATTCCATTCATTCTGGGCATTTCGACGTCCAGAGTCATTACATCCGGTTGAAGCTTAACAATTTTATCCCTCGCAATATAAGGGTCTGAAGCAGTTGCCACAATTTCAATCAAAGGATCTGCGCCTATGCCCCGGGCCAGTATTTCTCTAAAAACTATGGAATCATCAACGATCAAGACCCTAATTTTTCTATTTAAATTCCTCATTACAAACTATTCCTTCCTATAAACAGATGGCATAACATATTTGAATCTGCTCACATCCCTGCTGATGGATTCGGATAAACTCACCAGCAAATACCCCCCAGGTTGTAATATGTCGTAAAATCGATTCACTACTTCATTTTTGGTCTTGTTATCAAAGTAAATCATTACGTTTCTGCAAAAGATCACATGCATTTGCTTGCGAAAAGGAAATGTTTTTTCCATCAGGTTAAATTTACGGAAAATAACTTCGTCCCTCAGCGCTTTGACAACCCTGCTCCTTCCATCTTCAATGGGTTCAAAAAATCGCATTCGCCAGTTGGGAGGTATTTTATTTAGTTGATCGGGTTCATAAATCGCCTGTGAAGCAATTTGCAGCGCTCGCGTGGATATATCTGTCGCCAAAATACAGGTATCCCAGAATGATTTGTTATTTCCAAAATAGTCTGCGAGAATCATTGCTAACGTGTATGCTTCCTCCCCACTTGAACATCCGGCACTCCATATCCGTAAATCCTTGCTTTTTTCGCGAACAAGCAGGTCAGGCAGTATAGTATCCCGAAAGTAATCAAAATGTTTTTCTTCTCTCATAAAATAAGTGTAATTGGTCGAAAGACGGTTTATCAATTTCTCCGCTTCAACACCACTGCGATCATGCAGGACTTCTCGAAAATACGTTGAAAAATTCTCATACCCTTCATGGACTATATAGGCACGCAGGCGTCCCTCGACCATGGATCGTTTGCGTCTCAGATCAATACCGTAATAGTGACCGGTGAAATCAGTTAAGTCTTTAAAATCACTGTCTGTTAAAAATCCCATACGCATCACCCAAATATCCATAAGATGATGGGCATGATGTCCATCATCTTACTAAAGATCAATATTTACCAAAATCCTGATCGTTGAGAGAAATGCTTAATTGTGGTGCAGATGTAACATTCACTTCTCTGAAGGTATTACTTTCCTCGTTGCTACTGCGTTCCGTGTAATGATGCAGGCGGCTGTTTCTTCTTAGTTTAAAACGTTCAACCCGTTCTTTTAACAGAACAGATTGAGCGGAAAGTTCCTCACTGGCGGCCGCACTTTCCTGCGCAGATGCCGAGTTGCTTTGCACAACTGTGGAGACCTGCTCAATCCCCTGATTCACCTGTGCAATCCCGGTCGCCTGTTCATTGGACGCTACTGCAATTTCGCCGCCCAGTTCAACCACCCGGCTCACCCCATCCACGATCTGATTAAGTGCTGCTGCAGTTTCATTGGCGATTTTCGTACCAACGGCCGCTTTCCGGATAGAACCTTCAATTAGATCCGTGGTTTCCTTTGCAGCACTTGCACTTCTAGCGGCCAGATTTCTCACTTCCTCTGCGACCACTGCAAAGCCTTTCCCATGCTGTCCTGCCCGCGCTGCTTCAACGGCAGCGTTCAGTGCCAAGATATTGGTCTGGAAGGCAATTTCATCGATAACTTTTATAATCTTAGAAATGTTATTGGAGGATTCATTGATTCCTTCCATCGCAGCAAGCATTTCCTTCATTTGATCATTTCCACCCACCGCATTATCCCTTGCATTAATCACCAGGTCATTTGTCTGACTGGAATTAGCTGCATTCTGCCTTGTCTGTGCGGCAATCTGATTAATAGCTGCTGTTAACTGTTCGATCGCGCTGGCCTGCTCACTGGCACCCTGTGCTAACGCTTGGCCGGAATCAGCTACCTGTTTGGAACCTGCTGATACCTGTTCAGAAGCATTGTTAATGTCGCCAAGAACGTTGTTCAGAGAAGATATAATTAACTTGATAGCAGAAGATATGGCAACAAAGTCTCCTTTGTATTCTCTGTCAAACTGAATCGCAAGATTTCCTTTTGAAATCTCGCCTAGTGCCTCGGAAATCTCACCAATTAATTTTTCAAGGCCATCCACTGTTCCATTCAAAGCCTCTTTAATAAGTGCGTTATCTCCCTGGTAATCACCAATTACCCTATGCGAAAGCCTGCCTTGAGCCACCTCATTCAATACATTAGCCATCTCATTAATAGGCTCAATAACTGCATCCAGTGTAACGTTAACCCCCTCGATGATAGCTCTGTAATCCCCTCCGTGTTTGCTAGCGTCTGCCCGGATATTGAGTTTCCCTTCTGCTGCAGCCTGAGCCAGTTGTTTGGCATCTCTAACCAGTGCATTCACGGCCTCTGCCATATGAGCAAAAGAAGCCATCAACACGCCGATTTCGTCCTTCCTATCAGCCTGAATTTTAATATCCATGTCACCTAGTGCCAGCTTGTCGGCTGCCTCCACCAATTCCTGTACGGGATTTGAGATCATGCGAGCAATTACAAATCCAAGCCCTAGAGCAGTCAATGCTGCAATAGCTATCACAATAAGCATTTCTATAATAGATCGATTGGTGGTCTCGGTATTGCTATCCGCCTGTGCTTTTGCCCTGGAAACATTAAGTGCTACAAGTTCTTCAATTGCAGCCTGTTCCGCCCGAGCAGCGTTACCCATTTCACCATGCATCATAGCCATCGCCTCTTTTTCCTTGCCATCTCTGACTAATTCTGCATGCTTCTCCAGCATCGGTACATACTCCTCGCGCGCATTCGTGAGTACAGCAAAAGCTTCTTGCATCTCCGCATCATCGGGCCTGATACTGTTTTCAAAGGCACTCACATTTTCTGAAATCGCGGCACTATATGCCTCGATTTTTTTTTCATATTCGGTAATGTTTGCATCATCTTCAGTTGTTATCATATACAGTTGATTCACCCGGACTCTATGAAATGCAGCCGCTATGTTGCCCATATATTGTATTGGCAGTGTCATATTCTCATAGAGTTCGGTGTCTGCATCATCTACGGTTCGAATATTCGTTATACCTACAAAGCCCACAACACCCACAAAGATAGCAACCATTATAAATCCACATAACAGCTTTGTTCTAATTTTCATATCAATAAGCCGACGCATATTAGACCCTCCTTCTCACTTAAATTCAATCGGCACAACAAAATAATAATCAAACTATTTATCATAACCTTCGTTTAGCTTTGTCAGGTCATCATCACTTAGTAATAACGTACAGTCAAGAATGAGTTTTACGGCATTATCCATTTTTCCAATTCCTTTGATAAAACGATTATGAAAACCCGTCCTTGCTACAGGAGGATCAACAATGTTCTGTTCAATAATTGACATAACTTCAGCCACGTTATCTACAATCAAACCAACTGACAGTTCGTCAATATCGATTACAACAATGCATGTTCGATCATTATATGGCTGGGGATTTTTCTTAAAACGCATGTTTACGTCCATCACCGGAATGATCTTGCCCCGGAGATTTATTATACCCCGAACATAGTCTGGCACCTCCGGCACCTCTGTAATCGCCTGCATTCCTCCAATTATCTCGGTAACATATTTAATTTCGATAGCATATTCTTCTTTTCCAACTGTAAGGCGACAATTTCAGATTACCCGTAATAACAAAAACGCAACAAATTAAAATTCCATAACCCAGGTTTGCACCTAAAAGAATGTGTCGTTGAATACGGCACTTTATTTTTCCGTAAGTGTATTG
>JAYEHK010000004.1:0-6901 GCA_034659475.1 Bacillota bacterium
AGGTGCCCAATTTTGATACTGCAGGTGATTTCAGTTGTGTCATGTATTTGCAGCTTTATGATATCCCGAGTGCCGGGTTGTCTACCTTGTTTTTGGATATTTGGTAAACAGATTTGCTTCTTAGCATCTAATTTACGCAACATATCTCGACAGGAGATATCCTTCGGATTGCCGTTATGGTCGCACCAGTTCCAAATGAGACAAAGTTCTTTAGACAACCTAGTTCGACCCCAGGTAGGATTATTGGCAATCAATTCGTTGATAAGTGCAATTTGTACTTCTGTTATGGTAGGCCTTACAAATGTTCGTTTATTCATATAACCATGATATCACGGTTCTAACCGAGAGTCCAGTCCTGTTTTTTAGGATGCTGAATAGTTACATGATTTCTTTAAATATGGAGGCCTACATTCCCCGTGCTAAGGAAACAAACCTGGCACACGTAACCAGCGTCTCGCTGCGCTAAAATCCTATCTGTGGTTTGCCGCAGACAAAGATGTGACCCTGCAATCCATCGCGCTTAAGGTGAGCCGTGTTCCTCAATGCAAAAACCCTGCGACTGAGAAATATGTGCTTTCCGAGGATGCCCTGAATACTATTTTCAGCCAACCGGTCAATACCCGTATGGGATTACGGGACCGGACTATTATGATCCTGTTATACGACAGCGCTGTCAGGCTTGCGGAGATACTGAACCTTCAGATAAATGATATTTGCCTGAACGAAGAAAATCCCTACATCTGTGTTATGGGCAAGGGCAGCAAGGAGCGCGTCGTTGCAATCAATGTGAAAACCGTGAAACACGTTAAGCAATATCTTGATGTTTATCGATCAAGAGACAACCCGGATACTAATTTACTTTTCTATACAATCATTAAAGGCAGGGCCGGGAAAATGTCGGAGGGCAATGTAGAACGGTTCATACAGCAGTATGCTGATAAGGCCCGGAAATCCTGCCCTGATATACCACAACATGTGTATCCCCATATGCTACGGCGAACTAGGGCAACAAATCTGTACCAGAACGGAGTTGAACTTGCGCTTGTCTCCAAGATACTAGGCCACGCTTTTTTCGAGACTACTCGGGTCTATGCAAAGCCTTCTTTACCAATGATGCGCGAAGCAATGAATTCTGTTGAAGTTATTCAGACGAGAAATGAACAACCACTTTGGACTGGATCTGAAGAGGAAATGGCAAAACTGTGTGGTCTTAGGTAAAAACATAATCCTCAGGATTCAGGCAGAAATTCCGCTGACAACAAGGGTTTTCTGCAAATCCTGGGGATTATATATTCCTGTGGATAACACAAGGTTATTCGTTAATTCCAGACGTCCGTCTAATAGTACGTTTTCAAAGTATGGCCACTGGTTCAGCGTATAATTCACAGCCTCATAAGCATGGGATTTAGGAACGGTGAGTGGCTTGGTCTCTTTAAGCCACGACAAAAAGGCATCCATCACCGGCTTTAATAGGGTGAGACGCTTAGTATAACGCTCCTCAGGGGTAGCGTCCTTGTATTTCTTTTCAATATGAAACAGGTAGTCGCAATATTCTTGTCCCTTAAAGCAGACGGTCTTCTTTTGCTCTTCCGGACTTAATGCCTTAATGGCATCCGTGAATTTGCGCTTTATATGGGCGAGACATCCAACCACCGTGATCCCGGGATCCAATCGATGATAGACCTCATACCCATCGGTATGCAAAAAGCCCTTGTAGTCCTTAAGGAACTCCTTTGCCGATTCTGAAGCCCGGCTTTCATGGAATTCATAGTAGATAATTGGCTCGTCATGTGCTCCGCTGCAGTAAACCCAGATATAGCATTTTTTTCTTGGATTCCCTGCCGTCCTGCTGCACAACGCGAGTCCACGTTTCATCGGCATGCAAGACGTCCTTGCTCAGAAGAGTACTTCTCATATGCGTGTAAATTCTTGAAAAGTATTCTTCTGAACATTGGAGTACCCAGTTGCTCATGTTCTGCTTGGAGATCCGGACGCTGTCCATCCGGTCAAACTCACGCTCGATCCGTGCAAGAGGCATCGCATTGGTATATTTGCTGTTGAGGATGCCGGCAATCAACTCCGGCGTTGCAAAGCTTCCGGGAATCGGCAAGTTGGGCATGTCAGCACGAACGAAGGGGATTTTATCTCCCTCGCCTTGAGCCTTTTCACACGTACGGCAGGTATAGACGTGACGGCGGTGCTCCTCAACTTCGAAATGGGCTGGTACAAGTTTCAGTGTTTTCGTAACTTCAACCTTCATATCGTGCAGGGGACTGTTACACACCGGACAAACCTGCTGTTCTGCCGGAAGCTCATGTTCAATGACGGTAACCTTCAAATCCTTGAAATCTTGCTCACGTTTACCCTTTTGTTTGGGCTTTCTGGGAGTCTTCTCCGTCACTTCTTCGAAGGTAGGCTCCGGCTCTCCCGGCTGAGCAGTGATTTCGGGTTCGCTGAAAAGGCAAAACTGCTCCATATCCGCAGGATAGGCTACGGAATCACCACTGGTTCCATACTGCTTGTGCGTACTTAGACGAATCATTTCCATGAGCCGATTCATATTCTGAGTCAGTTCGGAAATTACCTTATCCTGTTTTTCGCAGTGTGCAGCCAGTTCTGCCTGTGACATTTCACTGTAATTTAATTGATTTTTTTGAGGTGATTTTGTTTCATAATTCATATACTTATTATATAAAAGCATAGCGTAAAATCACAGGATAATAGCGGGTAAATGCCCTAAAATAGGGGAAAATACTGTGATTTTTATAGATTTTTTTTGCAAATCAGGTTAAAGAATAATTCGCTGCTTAACAGGCTTATGTGCGGATGGCTGATCCATGGATAAACCATCTAAAAGCCACCTAAACTCCCGTTCGGAAACCTCAAGGATCTGCTTGTTTTGGTAAAACTTCCATCTGAAAACGCCACGGCTTAATTTGCGGTAGTACAACCACCAGCCGTTATTCGACCAATGAAGTATTTTGCATTTATCGCAGGCTCGGTTACAAAACACATAAAGACAGTTTTCAAAAGGATCCATTTGCAGCTGCGTCTGAACTAATGTCGCAAGACCTTCAATGCTTTTTCGCATATTACAAGGTGTGCATGAAAGAAATATTCTAAGGCCGGCGGTATTCAAGCTCATAAGGAACGAATAGCGGCAATGGCCTCGCGCAGAGTATCCGGATGAAAGCCTGAATACAGCTCGATGGAAAGTGCCCCGATCTTAACAATGATAGGAACTTCCCTGGTTAATGTTTGCTTCAACTCGATAAAGGCTTCTTGTTTGAGGTCAGCTTTGGCTTCGCGTTTACATTTGGCCAGCCAGTATCGGAGTGTGCTAATTTTCATGTTGTTTTCTGAGCACCATGCAGCAGCGGTTTGGCCAGAAGCACGAAAATCTTCTACTTGCTGGCGTCTGAGCATGGATTGCTTTTTAAGAGTCATAGATAATTCCTCCCTCACTTGATCTTGAAGTTATTATCTCAACTTTTAAAGGCAGATCCTATGTGTAAAGTTTTTGACAATTACCAGCAGCAACTTGAAACCCCTTTTTGCGCAATAAGGACAATTGGGGACGGAGCAGTTTTGTCACACTATTGAAAATTGTCGATTCCAAAAGGAAAAGATATTCTTTTCCTTACAAAAATAATATATCGAGAGATAAATGTGACAAAACTGCTCCGTCCCCAATTGTCCAATTGTTTCCCTGACGTCTTGATAATTCCTTGTTTCTTTGATAGGATTAATACAAAGAAAATTTGAATGTCTTCTGTTTAATCAGCATATACTACACTGGAAGGAATACGAATGCTTAAAAAGACAGAAAAAGGGGAAGATCCTATGTTGAAAAAACGTATCTCGGTATCTCAAAAGCGCCAGATAACCATACCGATTGAGTTCTATAACAGTGTCGGTATTGACAAGGAAGTCGAGTGCTACGTCCAAAAAGATTCCATTATTATCCGTCCCATTCGGGAAAGCGATGGTGAATTTGATGAACAGATCTTAGCTGATTTAATCGGGCAGGGTTTGTCCGGACAAGAACTTTTGAGCAAATTTAAGAAAACACGTCGCCAGATTCGCCCTGCGGTAGAACGCTTGCTTGATGAAGCAGAGCGAGCTGCTCAAGGTGAAGCAACAAGCAATACTTATGAAGATGTTTTTGGCTCGGAGGAAGAATGATGGTAAAACTGATCATTTTACCTCCCGCCGCTCGCTACATTAAGAAGCTAAAAGAAAAACCTCTGAAAGATAAGTTTAAAGCCACTATTGACCAGATTTTGTTAGATCGATGTTTGGGAGATCCTAAAACCGGAGATCTTAGCGGTGTATATTGCTGCGATATTTTTTATAACAAGACAAACTACGAGCTTGCCTATACTGTTATTGAAGAAAATGAAGAAACGATCGTCGTTATTCTTGCAGGTACGCGCGAGAACTTTTATGAAGAACTAAAACGATATATGCAGCACCTCCGGTAATAGGTCTACCGTTAACCATTGGAACAGTTACTGTTGATTTGTCCACCTTGATGTAAGTAAAACACCGTGCTTATATAACGGAAAAGGCGTGCCAAGCACCTAAGAAACTTATAATTACCCATAGTTTAGTTTACGCCTGAAAAAAGGTGTCGTTATTTCTCTGCAAGCATCTTGAGTCTGAGACTGTCTATTCTCTGACCAGATATTAAAGCGCTGATGGTCCAAATCGGTTAGGGGGCTAAATAGAAACAAGCCGTCCTTTACCAATGATGATTCCCTGAAAAAGATGCTTTATCTGGCATCAAAGAAAATAGTTGAACATTGGACAGCTAGGTGTCGAAACTGGGACATGGTATTAAATCAGTTGGAGATAATGTTCGCTGAAAGAATTGCAGCTAATTAGCCCTTAAAATAGTATCTCCCGGATCAATGCGGCCATTCACGACTCCGTCGTGCATACCATCACCGATCCGGGAGGCTTAATTATCAAGGGCTAATTCTCCGCTGTGATTTACTCTGTAAATCCACCTAATACATATGGATTTTCGTTTAAAGGGTGTTATATTTTACACAAGATTTTCCGGCCTACCTTTTAAAAATCACTCTGAAACAGTTCTTGCTTTTTCTCATATTCGTAACGACTTTATAAAGAAGGAGACGGAACAAATGTTGTTAGAAATGCAAAAAAAATTAATAATAATTGGGTCGAGGGGGAAATGAGATTACCTGGTGCTCCTATACTGGATATCAATGAAATAAATTTGGATAACTAAATTTGTGAAGGTGAAGCAAGCATTCCTGTAATGAAAACCAGTGATTTTGAAGAAAAAATCCAGGAATTGGTGAACTGGGGCGGTTTTGGTTATCTCTGGCTGGCCTGTTTGATAGGGACCCTGTTATTTGGACTTTATCCTGCACCATTATCTCAAATGGTACAGTTCGCCATTAGCGTATTTTCTAACGTCTAACGTGGCGGGCATTTGTGTGTCCTTACAGGGTATTCCATGCATCCATACTGGGTAAATCATATTATAATATTTATGCAAAAGACACAATAAATTGTTGCCCCCCGTTACTGGATATACGTAGCAGGGGGCGCTTTTAATGTTTTTCTGTAAAACCTAGAAGGACCTATAAATACTATAAGCAACAATGCGCGGAAATACCACTGCATAGAAGTTAACACCAATTAACATCCCACATCACGATAATCCTGTTAACAAATTATTTTATCAAATCACATTTAAACAACGCCTGCTTTCTTTCATATTCGTAACGACTTAAGTATGCAGTCTTATCGTACTCGGCAAAATGAATAATAAACGATTGGTTCCCAATATTTTCAATGCTCTTTACTTTGTTCATATTTACTATATATGATTTATGGGTTTTCTCGAAGTTATCAGGTAATATCTGGGCCAATTCGAACAAACCATAATTACAGGTTAAAACCTCATCGATCGTATGAATGAATGCTTTTTTTGCGACTTTTTCAATAAAGTAAATGTCCTCTAGTTCCACATATACAATTTTGTGCCCAACCTTTATTGCTATGTGCTTTTTTGGTATTGAATTCTTGACCGGTGGAGCTTGTTTTAAGGATGCAGCTTCCGTAATAACATTTATGACTTTTGCCTTATTGATGGGCTTAACAAGATAATCATACGGATGAACAGAAAAACAATCCAGAGCATAATGGGTGTATCCAGTTACAAAGATTAGTGTTATACAGGGATGAATTGCTTTGAGAATTTTTGCAACGTCTATTCCATTGCACGAGTCATTTGCAGAAAGTTCTATGTCTAGAAAGGCAATATCTAGATTAGATTCTTCTGCAATTTGGGTAGCAGCGTTCCCATCAGATGTAGCAAATACTTCATCCACCAGAGGATGACTTGAAATTAATTTTTCCAGAAACCGAAGGATATACGTATCATCCTCAAGTATCAAAACGGATAGCATAAACAAAGACCTCCTTTCTTAAACTTTCCGGGATCTCTGGGGCATAGAAAACTCCCCAACTGTTAGTTCCAACACCAAATTGGGCAATTGTAAACAGAAATGCTGCAAAGCTTGACGTAGCAAACATAAGCATTCTCTTTTTCATCCTTCATTACCTCCTTTCAAAAACGAATCTTGAGCTCCACCGGTCAAGTGTATCAATTATGTTTGAACCAAAAGATGTTGTGAAAATAAGACCTCCAAAGGCACCTACAATGAAACAGCGGGCGTATAATGATAATCCTAATGTTTCAAATGCGATAACCAAAAACGTCCATATGCAAAGTAGTATTAATGCAGTAAGCGTCAAAAACTTCACACGTGTACCAACTAAAAAATATATGAGATAATCGTCGCAGACGCATAGGTGAAAAAAATAGAAATGTGATTATGATGATACCTGTACATTTGCAATC
>JAYEHK010000005.1:0-6827 GCA_034659475.1 Bacillota bacterium
AGGGCACAATTGTCAGCAAAGTTAAGCAAGGTAGGGATATTGAGACACTGTCGACCGAAAGGGACAGATAACTGAGTAGGCCCAACCTAAACCTAACCAGATGGCAAGAGGCCCTGCCTACTCGACCTGTTTATAATATTTTAAAAAAAGAACAGCGTAAATCAGCGGTAATCAGCGAACATCAGCGTTTTCAGTTCCTATTTTCTAATTAACCCACTTCAACGTTCCAACTGTCCAACTGTCCAACTAATAAATCCGTGTCTATTTTCGTACTAATCAAAGTTACAAAATTCCAACAGTAAAAGTGGTGCTATAATGAAGGCAACAAGGCTGATAATCTAGGAGGATATTGGTTGAGATTGCGGAGGGATCTATTATGCAGGATGTAAAGATTGAAAGGGTTCGACTGCGGGCAGCAAATAGCTATCTGGTTATGGGGGAAAAAACGATTATTGTGGATACAGGTGATCCCGGTTACAGTGAAGGTATATTAAAAGCAATAAAACGGCATCATCTCAAAAAGGTTGATATCAGTTTAATTTTTATAACACACGGACACGTAGATCATTTTGGGTCAGTTTATGAACTGAAAAGAAAGCTTGATGTTCCCGTTGTTATGCAGGAAAATGATGTGCCTTATCTTGTTGATGGTGTACAGGCACCGCTATATCCCATCAATGGTCTGGCAAAAGCCATCAAGAGAATAGGGAAGGATCTTCATGTAAAAGAACGATATGACTTGGTGCCGGATTATACTTTCGATGAAGAATTGGATCTGCAACCCTTTGGAATAAAGGGTAAACTGCTTGCAACCCCGGGGCATACATTGGGCTCGGCATCATTGGTTCTGGTTGATGGCAGAGCGGTGACCGGGGATCTTTTAATCAGAAAACATTTCCTGTCTGGTGAACCCCTTGCGCCTGCTTTTTTACATGATTTTGGTTTATTCAAGGCAAGTATGAAAAAGCTACAGGACGAAGGCGTACATACCTACTATCCCGGACATGGTAAAGCCATATCAAAAAAAGAAATAAGGTTTGCTGTGTAGAATACAATGTTAACTACCTCAAAACTAGTAGTTTACAACCAGATTCAATTCTGAAACACTGGAGGACAACTGTGTAAAGAGCATATCGATTTTGTTGACTGCCTTGTCTCTGGCAGCCTGTTCCATCAGGAAAGCTAATTTGGAGAGTTGCCCAAAACCGTACATCCCGGCTGTTCCTTTGATTGCATGACTGGTGTCAATGATCACGCTGAAATCTCTTGATGCTATACTTGCTTTTAAATCTGCCAGCATTTTATCTAGGGATTCTAAAAATTCAGGAAGAAGATCATGAATTATTTCATCGCTAAAGAGCGTAGGGGCGGTGGTGTTTTTAATTCTTACCTGTATATGATTTTTGATCTCTTCTATCAGATCTTCTGTCCTGAAGGGCTTGGCAAGATAGGAAGAACACCCGCAGTCCAGACACTTTTTTTCGTCTCCTATGAAGGCATTGGCGGTAACGGCAATAATGGGAATACGGCTCCATGCAGGGGTGCTGCGAATTCTGCGGGTGGTTTCATACCCGTCCATAACGGGCATCTGCATGTCCATTAAGATGATATCAAAATCACTATTGGCCAGTTGTGTAAGGCACTCGGCACCATTGACGGCGGTCGAAACTTCAAATCCGTAATTTAAAAGGATTTTGGAAATGAGCTTCTGGTTTAAGCTGTTATCTTCAACAATCAGAACAGCTGCCGAATACAACCCCTGCAGAGTTTCCAGGTGAAGGATATTCTGATTGTGTTCCATTCTTTTTTGATCAGTAGCAGATGAAAGGAGATCTGCTGGTCTGGGGGGACTCGTCGTTAAACCCAGTTCAATGGTGGAAACGTTGAGAATTTCGTTGATGGTTTGTAACAACTGTTCTCCGCAGGTTCGTATTGTTTGAATATGTTCAGTTTGTTCTTCCAGAATGGGCTCTTGCTCAAGTAATTCAACGGAACCCAGAATACCAATCATAGGGGTTCGAAGTTCGTGCATTATATTGACAAGACGATTCGCTAATAGAGATGATTCTGACTTGTTAAAATTTTGAGGATTAATAACACTGTCCATAAGACTAACCTCCATAAAACTTTAAATAAAGACAAAACGGTTTTTGCTGCAAGAATAGAATACAACATTGAATTAAAAAAACTTGTCTTCTTATGGGGTGCACAAAAATTATTTTTTGTGATTTTATGCAGAATTTTCGCAAATATTTTTTTATACAATCGATTTTGATAAAATCTAGTGCAAAATAGGGCGATAAAAAGAAAAATATTTTTGGACCGAGTCCTAGCGTCTATTGGGTACTTTCAAAATATCTGTATCAATATGCAATATGGGTGAAAAAAATGATAATTCCTACAGGAAACAGCAGGATTTTTTAAAGAAAACAGGGAAGATATTAGACAGACAGGAAGTAATGCATAACACGATTCTACATATCCATGCTTAATGAAGAAGTTTATCCAATGTAAAGAATAAAAAAAGGGAGTCGAAGAATAATGAAATCCTTTTCTATGAAAAATGTAATCATCTTTAGCAGTTTTTTAATGATTTGTATGCTGATTGGATTTGGTAACCCGGTTGAATCATCAGAAGCGGTTCGTGTTTTCTTGAATGGACAGGAAGTGGTGTCCGATGTACCCCCAATTATTGTTAGCGGTCGTACCATGGTACCTCTTCGAGCCATTAGTGAAGGGATAGGGATGCATGTCGAGTGGGATGAGGTGAACCGGCATGTAATCATTACAGAAGAAGCAGTTCCAGTTTTTAAGCCAATTCAGGACGAGACAATCACCATAATGGGTGTAGCGGAAGCTAGCAGTGAAGAACTAAGAACGCTATTAAATAACAATAATCCCGACGCGCCAGACCTGGTTGATTTATACCTGACCATTGGGAAAATCTATGGAATACGAGGAGACATTGCGTTTTGTCAGGCGGCCAAGGAGACTGGTTGGTGGAGATATGGCGGACTGGTACAGGCCGATCAACACAATTACTGTGGTATGTATGCTACTGGAGCTGTTGCAACAGGAAGCGAGGACATACATGGTGCAGATCCAACCAAGGTATGGTTAAAAGCAGGACAGCACGGGGCGTTCTTTGATTCTCCAGCCAGCGGTGTTGAAGCTCATATACAACATCTATATGCATATGCTACGGACAAGCCTCTTCCAGAAGGGAGAACGTTGCTTGATCCTCGTTTTACACTGGTGACACGTGGTTTTGCAGTCCATTGGGTGGATCTGGGAGGAAAATGGGCGGTTCCTGGCTATAGTCGCAGTAAATATGGGAGCTTTGAACAGGCGTATGACGCTTGCGATACCTATGGACACAGCCTGTTAACGAAATTCTTCGGTCAATTGGTACCCTCACAACAACAGGAGATGTCACCAGAAGATAGAATTCGGCAATTAGAACTGGAAAATCAAGAACTGCGCGATGAAAATGCACGACTGCAGAGTTCTTCGGGGGATGCACAAAAGGTATAAAAATAGATTTGAAGTGCAGGTTAGGAGTAAATCTCCGTGGCCTGCACTTTTTTTATGCATTAAGCGGATAGGTCATGTGCTGACTTTACAGCTTGGGCTGCACGACTTAGAGAGCCAAAGGGCGCGCCGACAGGCAGTGCATTGAATCCATAGTGTGAATTCAAAACGGTTGCAGCGGAACCATAAAAGGAGAGAATAGCGATTCCGAGCTCTGAAAAGGCTGCTAGCGTATGCCAGGATTCTTCGCCCCATTCTAATGTACTCATAAATAAGCCCAGGAATAGGAGATCAATCAGGAAAAAAATGATAAACAATACCTTGTTTGCCCCCATTGCACCTACTGTCATATAAACGGTAAAAATAAAGTATCCCAGAAAGGCGAAGCCCATTTGATGGATATCGCACGAAACGGTTCCATTACCAATCATGCCGCTTGCAATCATCCAGGACATGGCCATGGCAAACCAGAATAAACCATATCCGCAAAAGGCTGTAGCACCAAAGGTATTATTGTGTTTATAATCCATTAACCCGGCGGTAAATTGTGCACATGCTCCTAAAAAGAAAGCCCAGGGAATAATAAATGCGGTGCTTTCTGTAAAACCCAATTTTGCGGAGGAGGCTACCAGTGTTACGATTGCCAGACCAAGTAAACCGAGTGGGGATGGATTAGCAACGAGTTCCTGCACATGTCCGCTAATTTTTACTTCACTAATGTTTGACATAGGTCACTTCCTTTCAATTCATAGAATCTATAGCCATTCTAACAAGGTGTTTTGCTTGAAGAATGCAAAAGGGCAATATTCCTCCTTCCGTCAGTAGTCAATATGTAAGTTCAACATAAAAAACAAACCAGGTGTTTTTTGAGCGGGCTAAACAAACTCTTTGTCGGAATGGTAGAATTGCGTGATTATTAACAAACATCTGAAATTTTAATAAATAAAGAAGGAAAAACGATAGTTATATAGAAATTTGAAGATATTTATTATTTTTCCATATAATTACTTTTTTAAAAGAAAGCAACCCATTTTTATGAAAAGGGAGGAGGGGGGGTGACCTATCGGACAATTGGAATAATCTATTAGTGAAATTGAATTATAACATGGTGAAGAGATAATGGGGGAAGGTCTATTTGCTTAGAGTTACTTGCAAAAGATTTTCCCTGGATACGGGAGGGTGTTAAAATGTCAGCAAATTTTGCATATCTGAATGCGCGGGACTTAAAATTTATATTAAAAGAATGGCTTCCAACGGAGGAAATTTTTGCATATCCACAGTTTGCGGAATATTATTCCAAAGAAGATGTTGATGCAGTATTGGATCCCTGTTTGAAAATGGCTAAAGAGTTAATTGAACCGACGAATGAGGATGGCGACTCAAATCCTTGCCGTTTTGAAAATGGTAAGGTCGTAACGCCGCCGAGTTTTGGTCCATTATTTCATCGACTACAGGAAGAAGGATGGGGAACCAGTAATGTTGACGAGTCAGAGGATGCTATGGTGTTGCCGCATATCCTACATGCAACTGTTTGGGAAATGTTTTGTGCGGCGAACCCTACCTTTGGACCCTATATTATTTTGACCAGTGGATCAGCCGAACTCATTCAAAGTTTTGGGAATGAAAAAGTAAGGGAAATGTTTTTACCTAAAATGATGGATGGTACCTGGGCGGGATCTATGTGCCTGACGGAACCGACTGCCGGTTCTGATGTAGGAGACATTCTGTCCAAAGCCTATCCAACAGATGATCCAATGATTTTTAAGATCAAAGGCAATAAGATCTTTATTACTGGTGGGGATAATGATTTTACTGAAAATCTCATCCATCTATATTTGGCCAGAGTGGAAGGAGCAAAAGCAGGTACCAAAGGAATTTCATTATTTGTAGTTCCTAAGTACTGGGTGAATGACGATGGAAGTTTAGAGGATAATGATGTTCAAACAACGGGAATTGAACACAAGCTGGGTCAGTATGGATCTATAACAGCAGCACTCGCTATGGGAGAGAACAATAACTGTCGCGGATGGCTTCTGGGCATAAATCCGCTGGAAAACGACGGTGTCGGTCAAGGCATGGAACAGATGTTTCAGATGATGAATGGTGCGCGTATGGAAACCGGGCATGCTGCCCTTTCCTGCATGGCTAATGCGTTTTATAATGCCCGCGATTATTGTAAAGACAGAGTTCAGGGACGTCTTTTGACAAATCCAAAAGGGGATCGTGTTAATATTATCAACCATGAGGATATCAAAAGAACTCTTCTGTTAGGAAAAGCCCATATTGAAGCCATTCGAGCTATGATGTATAAAACGTATTTCGCTTTTGATGTTCGCCGTTGTGATCCAGATGAAGAAAAGCGGAGCAAGGCTAATGACCTTATTGAAGTGACGACTCCGCTATGTAAAGCTTACCCGACAGATGAAGCGTGGTGGCTGATTGGAGAAGCGATTCAGGCGTATGGTGGATATGGATACTGTGAAGAATATCCGGTTGCACAAATCGCTCGTGACGTTAAGATCTATTCCATTTGGGAAGGGACTAATTTTATACAATCGATGGATTTAATCGGACGAAAATGGATGCTGAAAAAAGGCGCTGCTTTTGGTGGGTTTGTTCAGGAAATGAGAGATTTCTATGAAGCCAATAAGGATGTCGATGGTGCTGCTGCAGCAGAAGTTGCCGCAGAAGCAGAGAAAGCTCCTGGACCTGATATGACCCTTGGTAAAGAGTTTGCCATCCTTGGTAGAGCACTGGATGCTTATACGCAGATTCAAATGGCCATCGGTGGGTACTTTGGCAAAAAGCAATATAGTATGATGCCACTGTATGCGCGCAGAATTTTGACAGCGTCGTCCCAACTTTATGCGGGTAGATGTATTCTCGATCAGGCAGTGGTTGCTGCTCGTAAAGCACAAGAAGTAGGACCTGAACATTATGACTACAATTTCTATGTTGGAAAAGTACAGGCTGCCAAGTACTATCTTAGAAATGTGGTGCCCAATGTGTGGGCAGTGGCTGAAATTGTTCAGGATGGTGACCGTTCTGCATTGGACATTCCACTGGAAGCGTTTGATTATTAATAAATAGATCAATTCTTTTAAAAAGGCGGGTACTAATCCCGCCTTTTTTGTCCCATAAGTGTCGCGGTAGACAGATAATGCGACGTAAAGTTGGTTGGTTAGTTGGTTAGTTGGTTAGTTGGTTAGTTGGTTAGTTGGTTAGTTGGTTAGTTGGTTAGTTGGTTAGTTGGTTAGTTGGTTAGTTGGTCAGTTGGTCAGTTGGACAGTTGGTCA
>JAYEHK010000006.1:0-6793 GCA_034659475.1 Bacillota bacterium
TTCATCACTAGAGTTGGAAAGAGAAGGCTTATCTTATACGATAGATACCATTGATTATTATCTGGAGCGACTTCCAGGGGTTGAGATCTTTTTTATCATGGGAGTGGATGCGCTGCAGATTATCAACACGTGGAAAAGTGTCAATCGAGTGGTAGGTCTGTGTGAATTTGTGGTGGTCACCAGACCTGGGTATTACCTTGATCCCAACGAAGCATGTTATAAGGAAGTTTCGCCTGTCCTGTGGGAACATGTACATCCCTTGGAGATCCCTGGTTTGTTTATCTCGTCGACTGAGGTTCGAAATCGGGTGGCATCTGGGAAAAGCATTCGTTATTTGCTTCCGGAAGAAGTAGAGGCCTACATACAGGAGAATCAATTGTACAGGGAGGAACGGTAATGATTGGTGACCAGCAGATTATTGAAATCATCCAGGCTAAGCTTTCCGCGCGGCGCTTTCAGCATAGTATGAACGTAGCACAAACGGCAAGAACTCTTGCACAAATGCACGGAGAGAATCCGGATATTGCATATACAACCGGGTTGCTTCACGATTATGCCAAGGGGATATCAGGTGATGAACTCCTTCGGATTGCAGAAGAAAATAATCTTATTGAGGTTGATTTGGAACGGCAGTTGCCAGATCTTCTGCATGCGCCAGTTGGGGCATATCTTGTTGAACGAGAACTGAAACTACATGATGTGTCGATGCTCGAAGCAATTCGTGTACATACACTGGGTTCACTGGATATGAGCCTTTTGGATAAAATCATCTTTCTGGCCGATATGATAGAACCCGGGCGGGATTATCCTGGGCTGCAGAGATTACAGTGTCTAACCGAAAGGGATCTTGATCAGGCCATGCTGTTTGCCATGGAATCCACCATCCGCTATTGTCTGGATCAGGGAAGGCTTCTGCATCCACGAACAATTGAAGTAAGAAATCGATTTTTGGAAATAATAAATGAAACAAGCTAGTTAATAAGCTGTTAATTAGAAAATAGGTTGAGTATAAGCGGAATTATTAGTTGGTCAGTTGGTTAGTTGGTTAGTTGGTTAGTTGGTCAGTTGGAACGTTGAAGTGGGTTAGTAAGAAAACAGACACACCCTTACGGGTACCACTTATGTTTCCTTCGGTCACTTTTAATATGACGCGGATAACACGGATTTTTTTGTAAGGGGTCAGGGGTGAAGGGTAAGAGCAATGCCTAGCGCATAGCGACTGACTCCTAACCCCTAACCCCTAACCAATTTCCATTGGTGGTTAGTACGAAAATAGGTTGAATTAAACGAGGACCTGGCAAAATACAGACGAAAAACAGGTGAAGTGATATAATGGAAATATCAGACGAATAGGAGGGTTGTTCTTGATAAAGGAAGATCAACTGGTACAGATGATTGCTGAAGCGGCTCAGGAAGAACAGGCAGGAGATTTATTAATACTTGATGTAAATGCACTTACCATTATTGCTGATTATTTTGTTATCGCCAGCGGACGAAGTTCGGTTCAAATAAAGAGCATCGCTGATAACATTGAGGACAAATTAACCGAGGCTGGTGTTTCAATGCTCCGCCGGGATGGTTATGAAGAAGGAAAATGGGTGGTTCTTGATTATGGATCAAGCATCGTACACATATTCCGTCAAGAGGAACGAGAGTACTACAACCTGGAAAATCTCTGGGGAGATGCTTCTCACGTAGCCATACAAGAACAATAGAATATTTCAAGGGGACGGTTTTTCGGTTATATTTTCAAAGCGAGATATATCCGAAAAACCGTCCCCTTGTGATTTTACTTACTTCCCAATGGATGGGTTTTCTTTATGCTGACTATAGAGTATGATGCCTATGATGAGTGCTGCGAGACAAAGTGTAAAAGCTGATCGATAGGCTGTTACAGAATAAACTCCAGGCAACGACTGCGGGTATTTTGCTATCACGATGCCCATGATTTGCTGGAATAGTGCACCCCCTATGAACGGAAAAAGATTCAAACCGCCTACTGCAGTGCCTGCCAATTCAGGATTACATGTTTCTTTGGCATCAGCAAAACTAATCACCATGACGGAGCCGAAAAAGCCGAACCACAGCATTAATATTGGCAGAAATGCTGGTGACATTGAATCTGTCATAAAAACCAGTGCGAACCATGCCAGGGAGTAGAGGAATGCGCCGAAGAAAAGAACTTTTTTTCTTGAATGAAAAATCTTATCAGAAGTATATCCAACCAATGGGCTGGCGATGATCATGCCAATGGGTATAAACATTAGCAATTTACCGGCTTCATCTGCTGATAAACCATAAACATCTCTCAAAAAAGGTCCTCCCCAAAGACCTTGAAATCCCATAATCGTTCCATAAAAAACAAATACCAGAAGACAAATCTGTACATAGTTCCAATTGCTGAAAACTTGCTTCAGGCCTTGTCCGACACTAATGTTAGTAGTGTTTGTTGCGGCAGGAGTCTCATCGTCTTCAATTTGTGCAATACTTGCTCCTCCGATTGCAGAAGGTTTATTCCGTACAATTGCGAAGATTAATGCGGCTATTAAAATGGAAACACAACCCACCAGCAGCATGGAGTTTCGCCAGCCAATTGCGGAGATGAGCAGTACCAGGGGAGCTGCAGAGGCAATAGAACCGGAGTTCCCAATGGATGCCAGAATAGCTGAATAGGTTGCAAACTCATTCTTCCTGAACCAGTTTGTAAGGATACACATTGCGGGTACCCAGACAAAGCTAACGCCCAAGCCTACCATAAACTTTCCAAGCAGGACAACATGATAATTCTCGGCTAATCCGAAAATGATGGCACCTGTACCAGCAACCAATGAAAAAATGAACATTATGATTCGGGGGCCCCATCGATCGGAAAGAATACCTGCCGGTAGTTGGCCTAAAGCATAGGCGTAAAAATACATTGAACTGAGCAGTCCGAGTGCAGACGGTTCAAGCCCGAATTCGGTGATCAAGTCCGGGGCCATAACTGCCGTTGAGGTGCGGTGAAAGAATACAAAGAAATAGGCCAGGGCAAGCACTGCATAAATTGCATAGCGATACGATAGCGTTTTTCTAATACTTGAATGGGTTGGATTGTTAGACATTGTCATATAGATTCCTCCGATTATTTATAAAGCTTAGACTTCAATACATTTAGCCAATAGATAATATCATAGCATAACTTAATGGCTTTGTTGATTCCCAAACGGATCGATATGTGCCAAAATAGGAAAAACTGTGAACTTAGTTAAGGGGCTATCAAGAAATAAACAAGGCAGAATACGCTGAGGATTTTTCTCGCTAGAAGAGGCATCAAAGCGCAGTCATACTGGACGTATGGCAAGCTTTGATAACGAAGTATAGCGTGAAAAAGACCGGCGTAAATGACTAGTTTATTTTTTGATAGTCCCTAATATAATCTCAAAAATGAAAAGCATTGGACTGGGTGTGCAGCAAGATGATGTTTCGCAGTTTCGAAGGCTTTCCAGTGAGGTTTTATCATCTGAAGGTGCACTTAAGGAGTTGAAACACCTGCATGAGATAAAAGCTGTTCCCACAAGCACATTTGAACAGCTATGTGATGAATATCATACACGTATCAAAGCGTTTGATAAATCTATGGACGCTTTGACCGCCAATAACGATGATCTTCTGAAAGCACAGGAGTACGAAGTCCGGGTTGTAGCATTAAAATATGGTTACTACTCAGCCGTGTTAATCCGTGCCTATTCTTTCCAACTGACCAACTAACCAACTAACCAACTTTATGCCGCATAATCCGTCAACTGCGAAACTTGAGTTAAGTTAATATTTGCAAAATGCAGGCATTTCCAATTTTTCTCTGTTACAATAAGGGTAAACAGAGACTCAACTATGGTACAATTATCCGAACCTGAATAAAAAAGATGTTTAAGTTTCTCTTATTCATCATAAGGTATAGAAAGATATTTCTTAAAAGGACGGTGACTTATATGGCTATTCCGGTAAAGAAACAAAAAGAAAAGTATACCTACGGTGATTACAGGATATGGCCTGATGAGGAGAAATGGGAAATTATCAAGGGGGTTCCTTATTATATGAGCCCGGCACCTTTAAGAAAGCATCAGGAAATTAGCGGTGCCCTGTTCGTGAAACTCTATAATTATCTGGAAGATAAGACCTGTAAGGTCTATGCTGCTCCTTTTGATGTCCGGTTTCCTGCAAGTGATGAAAAAGATGAGGATATAGAAACAGTAGTACAGCCCGATATTGCAGTGATATGTGATGAAGATAAACTGGACGACTGGGGCTGTAAAGGTGCTCCTGATTTCATTATAGAGATTCTATCTCCCGCCACTGCAAAAAGAGACCTGGGAGAAAAATTTGACCTCTATGAAGAAACGGGAGTTAAGGAATACTGGGTGGTATTTCCCCTAGATAAGGTAGTACATGTTTATTTATTAAATGAAGATGGCAAATATGAAAGCAACACTTATTATGAATTTGATAAAATTCCAGTAGCTGTTCTGGAAGGTCTGGAAGTGGACTTAATACAGGTGTTTTCATAAAAATAGGTTTTGAAAATACCTTCCTTCTCACTGATTCTGATGGATATATCGAATCAGTGAGAAGGAAGTACCTTATTGGGGGTGACCTCATTCCACTACGTTATTGAGCAGGAGCGGATAATACCAGTGATGCTTTGGGAGAGTGTTCCTTTACAAATTCAAGGGAGTTTAACTCCACAAGTCGTTGCGTATAAGCTTTATAGGTATCATACCAATCCTGTGGATCACTGCTTGCATATTGAATATCTTCTTCCCACAAAATTTTTCTGCATAATCTTTCCATAATATGGCCTTTTAATCCGGTTTGACCGCCTTTTTCAAACTCGGAAAAAAGATAGGGCAGCGCTTCGCAATCTAAAGCAAGAATGGCGTTATACTCCTCTTCATGCTCGTTTATATAGTCCTGTGGATTAGATGAAGTCCCGGGGGTAGACAGAATTATCTCAAGATAGTTGCCTATTTTAGCAGCCGTGTCAACTGAATAAGATGTATTTATTATTTTGTTTTTAATCAATTTGTATTCATAGATAGTTTGATAGTCAACGACTACGAGTGTACCGTTTTCTTTACCGAAGGAGAGAGTTTCCCTGGAATTGTAGTATGCGGGCTCACTCGTTTGAGTTAAATAAGTGATATTCGCAGTCATGCCGTCAATTTCAATTTCAAAATCAACAACCCATGGGCTGGAAACACCGATATTAAAATTCCAGTTGTCTCCGCTTCTATCTATTTGCTCTTTCGTGAAATTTTCCTTTGCCTGTTCTGACATCATTTCATAGCGCGGTTTTCCGTCCCGCGTTTTTAATGCGTTTGCCCAAGCTGTAGCAAGCAATAACTTGTCAATACTTTTAAAATCTGATTCTGATATTTTATAATAACGATATTCTCCATCGTAGATTACCATAGCAAGAGTGGGCTCGGCATCGTAGAATCTAATTTCACATTTGCTGTCTGCGGGAACTTTAAGTGTAAGGTAGGATGATAACTCATAAGCAGAACGCACATTTTTCGCTTTCCATTTTGCATGGTCTAATAAATAGGAAACCTGCTTTGCATCCAGCTGGCATTCACCGAAAACAGAGGAATTTGCAGTGATTTTTCCTGTATCCGATTGCGCCACAAGAGGTATAAGGTTATCGATATTTAGAAATGATAAATCTTGTTCCTCTGCCGGATTGCCAATAAGTCCTACCACCAACACTACCGTTACAACGCACGCGACTGCAACCACCCAAAATACTGGCTTCTTATAGTTTAATACGTTTTTAATTCTTGATTTAATATTGCTTTCGCCAAAGGCAAGAGGACTGCCTGTTAATAAACCGCTTCTTTTTTCGGAAAGAGAAAGCAGAGAACGGGAATAGCAACCTTTCACATTATTGCCCATTTTCTTAATGACACTTTCATCGCAGGACATTTCCATATCCTTGCTCATAAGGGTAAACGATATCCACATGAGAGGATTAAACCAGTGAACAATAAGCACTAAAAATGCAAATGGTTTTATTAGATAATCCAGTCTTTTGATATGTATCTGTTCATGAGCCAAAATATACGATAGCTCGTTTTCACTCATTCCGGCAGGAATGTATATTTTGGGCTTGATAAATCCGCATACGAAAGGCGTGTCTATTCTGTCGGTTTCAAAAATTTCCTGCTGCACGAGGGTTGCTGTTTTTGTGCTGTTTAGCACTTTAATATAAGAAATAACGTTGTATAAAACAAGCAGAGCAATCCCAAGAATCCATACCATACTCAAAAGGAACAGCACAGTCTGCATAGGGTTCACACTTGCAGTTTGCACTGCCTGAGGCAAAGACCCATTTATAGCATTGTTCATGCCATCAATGCCAACATCAATACCTGGATTTTGCATAAGACCAATATTATGTGGTACATACGTTAATGCTCCCGAGTTTTGCTGCGTGGAGGGTTTAACAAAGCTTAAGATACTAAAAGCCGAGGTGAAGGTAACAGGGCAGATAAGCCTTATAAGCACCGCTGACCATAAAGCATATGAAAAAATTTTAGGTGCTTTTTTTAAGAGTAGGCGAATAAGTATAACAGCTAGGACGACATAGGATGCGGTTATGCTCATATTTAGAACGGTTATGAATATTTCTTGGGTTTGTTTAGAATTCCGTGTAAACACAAATTTAATAACTTGAAAACAATACGATTTTTAAATCAAAATGCGGATTTACTCTCCTTTGGAATTCGACCATAATCTACATTCCTGGTGAACCCCT
>JAYEHK010000007.1:0-6766 GCA_034659475.1 Bacillota bacterium
TCCGTGGGGCTCGCCCCCTTTTCCCGATTGTCTTCACAGAGTGTTACAACCTTAATCGCGAACATCGTGAGCATCAGTGGTGCTCTTGAGTGCTCCCATGCTCCGCCAACGCTTCCAGAATAATTATGCATTCAAACAGAAAAATTTGGGGTTTTTGCAATGGAATCAAAAATTTAAATTTTTAAGAAATATATCCTGAAAGTCCTTCTGTTCAGCCAGTTCCACATATCTAACATTTTCTTTTAATGACCTGCTTTCTTTCATTTTATCATCAAAAAGCAAGGCCAGAATCGCACCTTGTGCCGCTGCGTTACCAATATTTATGATTTTATCCGTTTCTACTTCTGGCAATAAACCAATCCTCATCATACTTTCAGAACGCAGATAATTGCCAAAGGCTCCTGCCAAATAAACAGGTCCCAGTTCTTCCTTAGATATATTCGCGTGTGCCATTATTAAATCAATCGCGCTTTTAATTGCTGATTTAGCCAGCTGTATCTGGCGAACGTCTTCCTGGGTAAGTATCAACGGAGAAGCGGAAGCCGTCATGGTCCCCTTAATCAGAACCAGTTCTTCCCCCCACAATCCCTGTTCAACCTGAAATATTTCTCTGGCCCGTTGGCTAAACGCGCCATTCTCTTCAATACAACCCATCCTCAAAAGAACTGCAATTAGATCAATAATACCTGATCCACAGAGTCCTCTGGGAAGTCCATTGCCGATAACCGAAAACTGTAATCGATCCTCCTCGGTATAAACACGGTCAATAGCACCCTCTCCTGCCCTCATACCACATGTAATTGCGCCGCCTTCGAAAGCAGGACCAGCTGCCGCTGACGCTGCCCACATTGCCCCATTATGTCCGAGCACGATTTCACCATTGGTGCCAATATCAATTAAAAGGAAAGATTTTATTTCTTTACCAATTGTCAGTAAACAGGAAGTAGTGTCTGCCCCTACAAAACCTCCCAGCTGCGGAAGTATCCAGACCCGACCTATTGGATTAATCTGTAGTCCAAGTTGTTCACCGGAATAAGTCATTTCGTCAGAAAACATTCCTGCATAAGGTGCCAGTGCAAAACCTGTAGTGGCAACGCCTAAAAAAAGATGCAACATAACCGGATTTCCCACAACAGTTACCTTAAAAAGCATATTAGATTGTAACGCGGTTTTTTCCACCAACTCATCTATCATATGATTAACATTATTAATAAGAATACGATGCAATGTTTCCAAACCATTCTCATGTTCTACACAATAGCTAACCCTGGAAATAATGTCTTCGCCATAGATTCTTTGCATATTTGTATGAGAAGAGACCGCCATTACTTCACCGTTTTCCAGGTCAACGAGCGCAGCAAACAGACTGGTTGAGCCCAAATCTAGAGCAATCCCATACAGGGTTTGCTTTTTTTTCATTACATACGATATTTTCTTCTTTTCCAGCACAATTCCGCATAGTTCTATTGTCGGTCTTCCTGGTCGGTCTAATTGTGTCAGGTCATTAAAATTCTCAACACTTATTTCTACAGAAAAATCAGGTAAAGCAGATTTAATCCGATCAAAGATAGGTATTGGAAATTCCTTCTGTAAACCCGAAATATAAAACTGTCTAATCCCAACATCCGATTGGTTAGGTATCTGTGTTTCATAAAGACAGAGTCCTTTTTTAGCCCAATGAAACGGCTTCTCATGATCCAGACAAACCTCAACATCTCCATTTGCAATACATTGGCAGGCCAATCTATACCCGTTTTTCAATTCATCAGGAATGAGAAATTCTTGCTCATTAGGGGCAATGCTGCTAACATCTCCACGAACCCTAACCTTACATTTCCCACAGGTTCCCTGTCCTCCACAGCTGCCACCGGTTTCCCAGCCCGTCGTTTGCAGAGCTTCCCACAAAGTCTTGCCTTTCACAATCCAGTATGCGTGTTTTGTTCCATCTGGTTCAACAATTGTCAATCGTACCTGTTCGTCCATTCCTTCACCTACTGTCTGTCAGAAATGTCTCGTAATTTTGTATTCCTTAAATAGAAAATGCATTTCTTCAACAAAAGCCATCATTATGATGAATTTTTCCTTTATGACAATTACGTCTTAAATACTCTGCCTAAATAGTAACAGATTTTTCTTTTTTTTTATATATAACTTTAATATTGGTTAACCTATGGAACCTATAGAAATGACTGCATTTAATGATACATTTGGCCAAGAAAAAAAGGCGGCCACAGCCGCCTATATTATTGGTCTATTCTGGCTTGTTTGCTGCCATTAATGCAAAAGCAAAAACAAACACCCATGCCAGTGATGCTGCAAGTGCTACCGTTGCACCGCTCCAATCTCCAGTAGTGTGAATGAGCGCGTTTCCTTTACTGTAAAGAAGATTGAAAACAACCAATCCCACACCAGTAAGAATAAAAATCCATTTCTTGAGTGAACCAGATAGTTGAAATCCTTTTGCCCATGAGCAAAATTTTAAAAATATGTAAGTTGCTAAAAATACGCCTAATATACTAAAAACAGGATTTGATGCTAATCCACTACCTGCTGCGGATGAACCAAAAAGAATCAAAACAAAGTCACCTCCCTCATTAATCTCTACCTGTTTACTATTGTATTACTATGCATAAATCAAAACAACCCATTTTTATGCAAACACAAAAGCAAACCAATATTATTTCTATTTTATGGTAATTATTCTCCAAGTTATTTATTTTTCCTTCTCTTTAATTATATTTTTTATATTTTTTACTACCATTGTCATATTCACCTCATAAAAAAGCGAACCTATTCTACCCTATTTTACAAAGCAATAAGTAATGACACCTAAAACAATCCTTGATTTACCTTTGATTCAAAAGTATTCATACGGTATAATAGCAAAGGTAAGTAAATCAGATAGTCGCAGGTATTTATACCTGAGGAAAGTCGGAGCTCCACAGGGCAGGGTGCTGGATAACGTCCAGTGGGGGCGACCCCAAGGCTAGTGCCACAGAAACAGACCGCCTCCTTCGGGAGGTAAGGGTGGAACGGTGAGGTAAGAGCTCACCAGCAGGCAGGTGACTGTCTGGCTCGGTAAACCCCACCTGGAGCAAGACCAAATAGAGGAACACAGGAAGTTGCCCGCTTCGTTCCCGGGTGTGTCGCTGGAGGTATCAGGCAACTGATATCCAAGATAGATGACTATCAAATACAGAACTCCGCTTATAGATTTGCTTACTTTTTTATTATCATTTAAGAAAATCTCGCCATTTATTAAACCTCCGGGGAAAACAAAAGGCGAGATTTTCTTATATACATCTTAAATATTTGCATTCTAACCCCCATGCCCGCAGGACACCACAACCCATGAAAATAAGTTAGTGGTTAGGGGTTAGTCGCTATGCGCTAGGCATTGCCCTTACTCCTCACCCCTCACAAAAAAAGTCTGCGTCTATTAAAAACCTATTTTCTAATTAACCCACTTCAACGTTCCAACTGTCCAACTAACCAACTGTCCAACTAATAATTCCGCTTATACTTAACCTATTTTCTAATTAAAGATCATTTAAGATTATTATCAGGATTCCTATCGGGATTAGAACGCAAAAAATTTTTTCCTTCCCATTTTTGGACATGATAATCAGGATATTCCCCCATTTCTATCTTCTGAATAAATTCTTGCTTACTCATCTCCAGCTCAGTATTCACATCTTTGAATCGTTGATTTTCTCCTTGTGAATTTTCACGGATCACGATTACTTTTTGCTTCAACATATCCTTCCTCCTAATCATTTGAAATATTTGTTTACCTGTATTATCCCTGATGTTGCTAATAAGATACACAATGAAATCATCATCTATGATCTAGCTTATTGAATATTATCAACTGCTAGAAGTTTTCGCCCTATTTCTGCACATTTTTCAATCCCACACATGCTATTATTGTTTAACAATATGAAATATTTTGTATATTATGTAAATAATTTATATTCTGCATTTTTGCAACTTACATTGCATTTTAGCAATACAACATCTTGATACTGAACAAAACAGATTCATTGGTAACAAAAAATCGCTTTCATTTTCGTTTAGCTTTTGCATTTGCAATATAATCCCAGAAGACATGATTAGGCAATCGCACTATTTCCGGTTTTTAACATTTCTTAGAATTGGTATGGTTTTTGCTTGTTATTGTATCAATCAGATCTTTAAAAGAGCGACGAATGACCCTAACCACATCAGAATTATTAACTTGATTAGTTTTAATCATCACCATTTCAACAGTGGGGTCTTTCAAAAAATAATTAGAAAATGAGAGGAGTGTATTGAATGAAGGATGTCGTTATTGTTAGCGCTTGCAGAACAGCAATTGGTAAATTTTTAGGAAGTCTTAAGGATGTGCAAGCGAAAGATCTGGCCATCACTGCCGGAAAAGAAGCCATTGCACGTGCTGGTATCTCCGCAGACATCATCGATGAGATTGTAATGGGAGAGGTATTTCCCCATATGCAGGGTTCTCTTCCCTCCAGACAGGTGGGCATGGCCCTGGGTCTTCCAGAAAGAAGCGGGGCATGCAATGTCAATCAGAACTGCACCTCGGCTATGCGAGCTTTAGAAATTGCCTGCCACAATATTATGCTGGAGAAAACAGATATCGGCCTGGTGGTTGGGGTTGAAAGTATGACCAATGCACCGTACATGTTACCAAAGGCAAGAATGGGCTATCGTATGAACGCAGGATCTGTAGAAGATGCCATGATTCATGACGGTCTGTTTGATGGACTGGTTCCTGGACATATGGGAATCACTGCTGAAAACATAGCTGAAAGATACGGAATCACTCGTGAAGAGTGTGACCAGCTTGCTCTGATAAGCCACCAACGTGCTACCCGTGCTGTAAAGGAAGGCACATTCAAGCGTGAAATCGTCCCCGTGGAGATCAAAAGTAAAAAGAGCGTAAAGCTCTATGAAAACGACGAACATATGATTCCTGATGCCAGCCTGGAGACAATGTCCAAATTACCTTCAGCCTTTAAAAAAGGTGGCGTGGTAACCGCGGCTAATGCCTCTGGAATCAATGATGCCGCTGCAGCTGTAGTGGTCATGTCCAAAGAAAAAGCAGCTGAACTCGGTATCAAGCCATTAATGAAGCTTATTAATATTTGCGGAGAAGGGGTAGATCCAAAAGTAATGGGACTCGGCCCCGCTGTTGCAATTCCCAAGGTTTTGAAACAGGCCGATATGAGATTTGAAGACATTGAATACTGGGAAATTAATGAAGCTTTTGCCGCCCAATTCCTTGGGGTAGGCAGGATGTTAAAAGAAAACTATGGCATTGAACTGGATTTGGAAAAATGCAATCATAACGGGTCAGGAATTGCACTGGGCCATCCCGTTGGCTGTACGGGTTTGCGAATCATTGTATCGCTTTACTATGAAATGGAACGACTAAACCTAACCGTGGGCGGAGCTTCTCTATGCGTAGGAGGCGGACCTGCAATGGCATCCCTATGGACCAGAGACATCTAAAAGGGACGCTTCCCACCATGAATATGAAGGAGGTATCATAATGGACTTTCGCTTCACTGAAGAGCAAATCATGATTCAGAAGATGGCAAGGGATTTCGCGGACAATGAAATCCTTCCCTATTGTCAGGATTGGGATGCCCAGGATATTTTTCCGTGGGATACCGTTAAGAAACTACATGATCTCGGATTAATGACAGTAGGTGTTCCCGCCGAGTATGGTGGCCCTGGGCTGGATCACCTTGCACAGGCCATTGCCGTCGAAGAAATTGCCCGCGGAGATGCCGGTTTGGCAACCACTCTGGCAGCAAGTACGTTGCTGGCTGCTGATCCCGTCTACGTTGCAGCGGATGATGAACAGAAGAAATGGTTCTATGGTCGAATGACAGAAGGCGATCTTGCTGCCTTCTGTCTCACAGAACCCGGGGCAGGATCAGATGCAGGTGGTCTTTCCACCCGTTGTGTAAAGGACGGAGACGATTATATTTTAAATGGGACCAAACAATTTATCAGTAATGGTGGCGTTGCTGGTCTTTATACAGTGTTTACTACACTGGATAAAAGCATGGGATATAAAGGGCACTGCGCTTTTATGGTTGATCGTAATACATCCGGTGTAACCATCGGTCCCAAAGAAGATAAACTAGGGATTCGCAGCTCCAATACCACACAGGTGATCTTCGAAGATGTCAGAGTTCCTGCAAAAAACCTGCTGGGCAAAGAAGGGGAAGGTTTTAAGATTTGCATGAAAACCCTCGACCTCTCTCGCGCCGTTGTAGCCGCTATGGCAGTAGGTGTGGCACAGGGTGCCTTTGAATGTGCAGTTCAATATTCACAGGAACGCCAGCAGTTCGGTCAGCCCATTAGTAAGTTCCAGGCAATTCAGTTTATACTCGCAGACATGGCTATGCACGTTGAGACAGCACGTCTTCTATACCAGAAGGCCTGTTCTTTACAGGATATGGGACTTCCTTTCACGCAAATGTCATCTCTGGCAAAATGCTGGGGCGGTGATGCCGCTATGAAGGTCGCTACAGATGCTGTACAAGTGTATGGTGGTTATGGTTTCAGCAAAGAATACCCTGTTGAAAAATATTTCCGTGATGCTAAAATCATGCAGATATTTGAAGGAACCGCTCAGATTCAACGTCTGGTCATTGCAAGTGACGTCTTAAAAGGATAATTTGTTCAAAAGCAGTCCGACAACATCGGACTGCTTTTATCTGCAAACTAGAATATGTTTCACTGCGAAAAG
>JAYEHK010000008.1:0-6665 GCA_034659475.1 Bacillota bacterium
ACCAACTAACCAACTGACCAACTAACCAACTGACCAACTAACCAACTAACCAACTAACCAACTAACCAACTTTACGTCGCATAATCTGTCTACTACGACACTAAATTTGTTAGGTTAATTATTTTTCTACTTTTTACGATATATATATAGGATGTTTTTGAAATAAGTCCGGAGTGGGTGATTGGATTGCGCAAGGTTCCGCTTAGTTATGCCAGAGAAGGCATGTTTCTGGGGCGCAGTATTATAGATAGCGAAGGGCATATTTTACTCAAACGGGGTATAGAACTGGAAGAAATCTATATTAATCGTTTGTATGATCTGGGGATTCATTATGTTTATGTCGTTGATAAAGCCCTTGGTGAAACCGATGAGATCGAAGATGTCATTTCGGAAGAAACCCGTATAACAACGGTCAAAATGGTAAAGAAGACCTTCAGTCACTTGCAGGACCAAAGAAAAATTAACACCTCCGGTCTGCGCAAAGTAGTCAACAATATGTTGGATGAAATCCTCGATAACACCAATGTGCTATTAAGCATCACAGATATATCAACTCTGAATGATTTCATTTTCTACCATTCCGTCAGCGTATGTACGCTTTCCATCATGACGGGAATTACTCTTGGATATGATGATAATAAACTTCGGGATTTAGGAATCGGGGCTTTACTGCATGACATTGGCAAATCAAAGATTGATCCAAACATTATCACTTCAACCGGCAGCCTTAATCAAGAAGAATCCGCCGTGCTGGCCACACACCCTGAACTGGGTTTTTCGATCATACGCAGCTATACAGATCTATCCCTTCTTTCCGCACACGTTGCCTTCCAGCATCATGAACGATGGGATGGGAAAGGGTATCCCAGACAACTGGCCGGAACCAACATACATGAATACGCTCGCATCGTGGCCGCAGCGAACATTTATGACGAGCTTATGGCAGAAAGGCCCAATAGGCCCCCTTATGAAGTAAATCAGGCCATCAATCTGATCAAACGGATGTCTGGAATCTATTTCGATCCCAGGATTGTGACGGCAATGATTTCAAACATCGCGAGTTTCCCGGTTGGATGCATTATCAAACTCAATACCGGAGATCTTGGAATTGTAATCAGGGTTAACAGCAGTGCGCCCCATCGCCCAGTCGTCAGAATTGTTTTTGATAAATTACTGCGCAGGATTAATCAACCACACGAAATTGATCTGTCCCGCATGACAACAGTTTTTCCAGTACAGGTTCTAAGCGAACAAGAACTCAAAAAACTGCTGCCTCGTTCCAACGGAGAGTAGGATGGTGAAAAAATATGTCTGTTAATAATGAAGAACAACTGAAATTCCTTCAAGAGGAAAACCTCTTACTCCGCGAACAGGTCAGACGAATGGAGAAAGAAAAAGAAACAGCCAGAACAAATTCTCAGCGCCGCACTGAATTTATGCAAATAATTAATATGATTACGTACTCCACCGATTTAGATTCCATTCCCCTTTCCGTTCGGGGTGCAGTAGAGGAACTCACCGGTTATACAGAAAATGACTTTCTAAACGGAACTGTGCAATGGGAAAAGATTATACATCCTGAAGATCTTCCCCAGTTTAAAGCCTGCATTCATAAAATCCTGGAAGGCCAGAACCTTAACGAAGCCATGGAATACCGAATTATTTCAGGGGAAGGTCAGACTTACTGGCTGAATGACAGTGCTTTACTGGTTCAGGATCAGGAAAACACCCCCACTGCCATCGAAGGTCTGGTAATGGATGTCACCCGTCGTAAAATGGCTGAAGACGACTTCCGCGAACGAGAAGCACACCTGGACAGTATACTGAATTCTGTTCAGGATGTTATCTGGTCGGTAACACCTGATACCTTTGAACTGCTGTACATTAACCCTGCAGCAGAGAAAGTATATGGTTATACCCTGGAAGAAATATATGATCTTGCAAATTCCAATGACCCCCGACTCGACTTTCATAACGAAATGCTTTTAGAGAATTTTGCTACCCTTCTGCAGTGTGGTTGGTTCGAAAAAGAATACCGCATCCCCCAGCCTTCAGGAGGAAGTCGCTGGTTGCGCCGACGTGCCCATTTTGCCAGAGATGCACACGGGGTCCTGGCGCGAATCGATGGGATCGACACTGATATTACCGCCCGTAAACACGCAGAAGAAAGATTAAAATACATTAGCCTGCACGACAGTCTTACTGGACTCTATAATCGATTTTATTTTGAAAATCAAATGCACCTTTTGGAGAAAGTTGATACTTCAGCAATTGGCCTGATTGTATGTGACATCGATGGTCTTAAAATGGTCAACGATAATATGGGACATGAAGCAGGGGATCAGCTATTGATTCTATGTGCTCGCATGCTTCAGGAATCCTTCCCTGAAGATACCATGATTTCGAGAATTGGCGGCGATGAATTTACCGTTCTTTTAAAGGATGTGACGCTGGAAAAGATTCAATCATATATGGCTGACATGAAATACAAAACAACCGAACACAATCTCTCTCATCCCCAGTTTCCTATCAGTATGTCGATCGGTCACGCCTTGAAAAATACGGCCAAATTCTCCATCAATGATCTATTTCGAGAGGCTGATAATAGGATGTACGCACAGAAGCCCTTTAATCATGCAGCATTTCAAAAGCTATGGAATCAGCGAAACATTTAACCCATGCAACACCACTCACCACCCTGGATGTTGCCCACTTAAATGTCCTCAAAAAGAGGTAACAAAGAGTCTTTTTCTATCTGCCAGATTCCCTCCGAGTTAATCATATTGATCGTTGCTTTTTTCCGAAGAATTTGCGGTGAATCCTTATAGCTAATTCTAATATCCAAAAAATACTTTTTCTCATCAACCTTTTGCAGGTTAAGCACCTGAACAGAATGTATGGTGAATATCTTACTTAGTAAAGCGGTATCTGGCCTGTGAATTATTCTTCGGGGAATCGAGTGGTCCCCCTGATTGATCGCAGTAAATAATACCTCTAAAGTTTTTTGTGGTCCCATGGCCATTAATCTTGGTCCAATCTGGTCCGCTGCTTTCCATACCATGATTTGATGCGCCAGGTCTAGTTTTCGACTGCCATGTGTTGTACTGTCCATAAAATGAATACAAAAATGTCCATTAAAGTTATTCCCCTGAATAGCCCCTGCACCATGTGGCATGCAAGCCATTGATCCTGCAATTTGCTGTCCATCTTCAAGCTTTACAGCAACAGCCCTGCGCCGCCAACTCCATCCTCCACAGATTTCCTTCATTGTCGCTGTGTCTGCAGCCGTTAATGGTTGCACATCCGCATGATACTGCCCGGCACGTCGCTGAACCCGAAACCATTTATGCGAGTCATAATCAATAACCGTCGCCTCTGCATACAACGGAAACCTTTCCTTCACTTCATTCCATGCGAGTAACGATCCGCACACATCTTGTGGCTGCCTATTTTCGCTACCTTGTTCGATACCGATTTTAAATATAATTGGAAGAAAGATAAACACAAAACCCGCAACCAGTCTGTTACGGGTTTTGTGTAAATTAATTATCATTTCGCTCCCCCCTCACCTTACATATATGAAGGAAGCACATAAAGAAGAACAACCTCAGCAAACACAAGAACCGTTCCCGCATCTGCCCCCTAATTATAGGGTTTTCTTTACATTTTCAATAAGTAATTGCATGGAAACAAGCATCATATCAGAAGGATAATAAGACAGCGGTGCTTCGATATAACGATTAAACATTTCTTCTGCCAGCGCTTTTTCGTCTATTCCCTTTTCCAGGCTATTCTTTACAATCTCATACGCCTGCTCTGCTGCCTCCAGACTCTGCTGATAAAACGTTCCTACTGCTGCTCCTTCAGGGACATCCCCGTGAGCCACGCCAGCTATCCTCGTCGGGTAAGACATCAGTTTTTGAATTGTATTCATATACAGTCCATAATCCTGGAAAAATACCGGTGACATTTGGCCAGTATCTGATCGAAAACCTGCCGCATCAGAGATCAGCATTACCTGCTCTTCTTCCACATAGGCAGCCATAGAACAAGCACTATGTCCTGGTGCATCCAGAAACTTCAACTGCAAACCATCTCCCAGCCGAAGGGAATCTCCTTCTCCGACAACGAGATCAATCTCAACGGTTTCACCCTGAAAAGCTTCTGGCTTTTCATCGATCAAACCCTCTCTTAGATAAGATTCCGTTACAACCACATCGTAATCAAACATCATCTTTACGATACGCTCTTTTGACATCAATTTTTGGGCCACCTGACTACCGACCACCTGTGCTTCAGGAAAAAGTTTTTTCAGCTGGGAAATCCCACACATGTGATCAAAATGACTGTGCAGCATCACAATATATTTAATATCCGGTTTATCCTCAACCTCTGCCCACTGTTTTGCAAAGATCACAGCCCCTGCACTCGTGCCACACTCTACCAGTGCCGCTTCTTTACCCCCAACGACATAAAAATTACAGAATCCGTCTCCTAATAATCCCACCTGATCTGTTAACTTCTTCATTGCTATTCCTCCAGTCGTTTGCTCCTGATTACTTACCTAATTCTCGATCGGCAGGCCAATCAAATAAACTCTTAACTTAATCGTCGAGGGTTTTGAACTGTGCCATAATTTTGTCTAAAGAGTTAGCATTTTCAGCCATTCTTTGCGCCGCCTCATTAATTTGAACAGCCACGCGGGTGGCATTTTCAGCTCCTTTAGCAATCTCTTGCGTACCAGCCGTGGATTGTTCAATGGTTGAAGCTGTAGATTCCATGGAGTTAATAATTTCAGTTACTGTTGCCGCCACATTCTGACGAGTCTTCTGAACACCCTCAACCATCTGTACAATCATTGCACTATCCTCTTTGTACTGTTTCCCTACATGTCCAATATAATCATACCCCGGTAATACCTTTTGATTAATAAATGCTAACAGATCCTGACTGTTTTTCAAGAGCTCCTGCACTGCTTCCTGCACCTGCATGGTGAGTTTTTGAATGTCGGCAACGGTCAGGGAAGAATTCTCAGCCAGTTTTCGCACTTCTTCCGCTACAACCGCAAAGCCCCTCCCCTGTTCCCCTGCACGGGCTGCTTCAATGGCGGCATTCAGCGCAAGAAGATTGGTTTGTTCAGCAATACCACTTATGTTCTCTGCCAGGCTTGAGATCTCCTCGACTACTTTTACTTTGCTCATGGCATGCTGAACTTTCTGTTCAATGTCTGTATAGAGCATAGTGGTTTCATCCATTGCAACTGCTGCAGTTTTTTGTACTTTTTCAGCCCGCTGCTCGATCGCTTCAGCGTGCTCTAATTCTTGCTTTATTTCCTGATTCAGATTCTGAAACATGTTCTGAATTTCCATTCCTGATGCATTAATCTCCTGCGTAGCTGCAGAAATCTCCTGCATACCGGCGGCAATTTCTTCGGTTGAGGCAGAGAGTTCCTGCATAGTAGACGCAATACTCCCACCCTGATTGAGCAGTTCTTCGCTGAAATCCACATTCTCCTGTGTTGATCTCCTTATTCGTCGAACAGTCTTGCTTAGATTTGTATTTATCGCATTAAACGCTCGAGACAGAGCACCAATTTCATCTTCCCGTTCGACCCATTCTTTAGGCAGAATGCCGGTAAAATCAGCCTGTGCCATCTCCCCTTCTGCCTGCTTAGAAGCCACCACAATCGGCCTGGCAATTCTTCGTCCAATCAGGGAAGAAAATACTAGCCCAATGCCTAGAAGTAACACCGTCAGGATAATTAAAATATTTCGCAAACTATATATCTCTTTTAAAGCTTCCTTGTCATCGATAAGCACCCCAATGGACCAATCTGTACCTGTAATCGGACAATATGCCAGATGCTTTTTCTTCCCTTCATAGGTATAGATGTCATACCCTTCTTCTCCTTTAATCATTTCCTGCTCAATGAAAGCAAGGGAAGCAAATTCCTCATTCTTTTCTGCGTTTTTAATTGCGTTGTCCTGGTTTAGAACCAGCTCCTTGACAGGATTCGCTATAGTTGTACCCTGTCCATTAATAACAAAAACATATCCTGTCTGTCCAATTTCAATTTCTTTGATGATTTGATTGAGGTTATCTGCCTTCAAAGCCCCTACCAAAACACCTTGAATTTGGTTGTCTTTTTCAATAGGACTGGCAACGTAGATCACCATATCCTTAATAGACGTGCTCCATTCAGGATCGGACAGGGTTGTTTTACCACTCAAAGCCTGTAAGAAATAATCTTGATCACTAATGTTAACCCTTAAATTATCTGAAAAACGTAATTGTCCATCTGATTCGGCTATCCCCATTTGAACATAGCCCTGGTTTTTGAGTTCTTGCTCAAGGGCAGGAAACTGTGTCTCCCAGTCCATTGTCTTTATCACATTGCGATTGGCAATGGTTTTTATTAGTTGCACATTTGCCTCAACATCCCGGGCAATCAGTTTGGAACTGTCATGTGCCCGATCTGATAATTTACTGACTATTCCCTTGGTTGCATTTGTGTAAGCAAGATGTGTACCCAGAACCCCTAAAACTAAACAAATGATAAGAATCAAGCTGCCAAAATAAAGCATCAGTCGATTAGAAATACTTTTCATCCAAATCCCCTCCATTACTCTATCAACTATTATGATCGAAAACAAAACGACCCTCAT
>JAYEHK010000009.1:0-4154 GCA_034659475.1 Bacillota bacterium
CTTGCTACCCTGGTCAGATACACTACCCGACGAATGCAGGATGCCTGTATAACAACGATCCCTTTGGGATTGCAAATGTACAGGTATCATCATAATCACATTTCTATTTTTCTCACCTATGCGTCTGCGACGATTATCTCATATATTTTTTAGTTGGTACACGTGTGAAGTTTTTGACGCTTACCTCTTGTCGAACGAAGTAATTTTGATTCATGACAATTCTATTGTTCTGTTAAATATACTATAATATTAACACAAAAATTATCTGGTATACTTCTGATTCCAGTGCAAAAGTATTGCAAGTACTTTTGCAGAAAATCCTTAAAATAGGTGTTTATCGTCATCCACTCAGGGGGACAACACCTGTGGCAATCGATTCTTTTCCGAAGTCCTTCTCTCCACTCTGTGCCAGCGTATTGGCTTTATCAACGAAAAGGCGGTAATTTCTGCAATAGAACGTTTCACCTGTCCCAGTCCAATCAGTTGTTCAAGTTCTCGAAGGAATCTGAACGAGAAAAGGATGATGGAAATTGCCACTGAATCACCACTTCCTTGTATTCCAACTTATACTATGCAAAACAGCTAGAAGTGGTGATACTGGGGAGAAAATGCAGTGAATTTATTATAGAACCAAAAGACGTGAAGGCTTATTAAAAAGGAAAAACCCGGCTAACCGGGTTATTCATCCTCTGTTTTTGGATCCATGTTGATGATTCCAATGGATTTCAGGGGTGCTACCGTTGAGATCGCATGTTTATAAACCAGTTGTTGCCGACCATCCAACTCGACAATGACAGTAAAATTGTCAAAACCTTTTACAATCCCTTTGATTTGAAAACCATTCACCAGATAAATGGTTACCAGCGTTTTTTCTTTGCGTACCTGGTTTAGAAAAGCATCCTGCAGATTCAATTGATTCTTGCTCATCAAGGTATAACCCCCCATTAATATTTTTTTCTCTCTAATTAACTATTCCCTATTCATATAATAATTCTACACCTTATAGAATTGTCCTTCCACCAGACTGCAAATTTTTTTGTGCAAATCTTTAGTATTCAATATTTGTCTTACGTCAATCCACTGAATGCGCTTATCCTTGTTAAACCATGTGTACTGTCTTTTAGCATATCGACGTGTTTCTTGTTTAATCTCCTGTACCATATCCTCATAACTCATTAGACCATCCAGATAACACCATCCCTGCTTATAGCCAAGTGCATTCAGCGCATTTAGTGACAGGTCATACCCATTTTGTTTAAGTTCCTTCACCTCATCTAGAAGACCATTCTCAAGCATTTCATCTACCCTTTTATCAATACGCTCATATAAAAACTCTCTTTCAAGAAACAGACCTATAATCACCAGTTGATACGTATTGGGATTCTTGCCTTGAAACTGAGAAAATGGCTGACCCGTTAGTTCAAACACCTCATGTGCCCGTATAATTCTCTTTTTATCGTTCTCACTTATCATTTCTGCGTAATTTGGATCTATCTTTTGCAGCGCATTATATAGACTGGCTAAGCCATATTCTTTACATTGTTCTTCTAATTTTGCGCGTGTTTCTCGTTGTGCTTCCATTGGGAAAAAATTATAGTTATCCACTACTGATTGATAGTACAGCCCAGTCCCCCCCGTTAATATGGGCATTTTGTTACGCTGGTTCACATCAACGATGACTTGCTGTGCAAGGGCCTGATAATCAGCAACACTAAATAACTGGTCCGGTTCCACCAGGTCAATAAGATGATGAGGTACACACAACTGTTCCTCTGGGGAAGCCTTGGCGGTACCAACATTCATCCCTTTATATACCTGCATAGAGTCACAGGAAAGGACTTCCCCCTGTATTTCCATAGCAAGCTCAATAGCAGCAGCCGTTTTCCCTACAGCTGTTGGGCCAACAATTGCAATCAACTTTGGTTTGCATTCACCACTAACCACTATTTAATTCTCCTTTTGTTCTAATTCTCACAGACGAATAACTCCGTAAGCGATTTTTTTGTTGCTGCTATCGACGACTCTGTCAAAACCTAATCGGGCAAATTCTTCACTGCCATAGCGTTCTTTCATTACAACCGTTTTTCTCGCTACACGACAGGCTTGCTCAATGGTGGAAACATCTAATACTGCATAATTGGCAAGCTGTCTTAAGGGGGAAATGGATTGGCTTTTCATTAAAGGTTTTTGAAACATTGGATCAAAATATACCACATCAAACGAGGCATCTGGTTGTTCGGTTAAAAACTGCCGATGGTCATAATGAAGAACTTGAATTTGTCTTATGGTCTGATTGAGCCACTCGGTTTTCCCTTTATAATGTAGCATTCCCCATTTTACAATATTAGCAATGCCTGACTCGGATTCAAGACCAACAACTCTTCCATTTCCCGAAAAATAAGCAGCGACGACGGAATCTGCCCCCAACCCCAGTGTGCAATCCAGAAAATCATCACCTCTTTCCAGACCACATGTTTTGATCATGAGATCAGGAACACTAAATTTGCGAAAGGAATTAATACGATTCTTGGCCATACTGGGATGAAAAAAGAATTTTTCTCCTTCTATATAAAGGACAGGTCCGTTTGATTCCCACACAATTACTTCATCTGCGTTGTAGGTCTCGCGTAAACAGTCCAGAGAACGTTTCTCTCTGGGAACGTATAGCATATTGATATTTTCAAGAAAGTCACTCATTTCAGGAGTGATTTCATCTATTGATTGAGTGTTTGTAACGATACATTTCACGTCATTTTACCTCTTAAAGCTTTTATCTAATTCGTTCCTGGTGAGTTCCAATATGGTCGGTCTTCCATGGGGGCAATTCTTATAATCCTCTGTTTGAAAAAGCTCGGTAATAATGGTCTCCATTTCTTTTAGTGTCAGCGTTTGTCCGGCTTTTATAGCTTGTTTGCAGGCCATGACAGCAACTGCATTATGCATAAAAGCATCGGCATGATCCTCTTCCAAAAGATCCAGGAGCTCATTCACCGCTTCTATTTCCTCCCCGCGAAGTCTGGCTGGTGCGGAACGAACGACGATTGAATCGGGGCCGAGTAACTCGACCTGGATACCAACCTTAGAAAGCAGGTCCATATGTTTTTCCAACAGATCAATTCTTGCGACTGAAAGATCATATGTCTGCGGAAATGCCAGCAATTGAGAATCGTCTGCTAAACGCTCTGTATGCTTATAGAATCGGTTAAACAGAATGCGTTCATGGGCAGCATGCTGATCAATTAGAAATAGAGAGCCCTCTTTTTCAAGCAGTATATATGTATTAAAACACTGTCCGATGATACGAAACTGATTTATGGAAGAAACAACACTCGGTTCCTCTGGTAAAGCTATCGATTGTAGTGATTCAGTTAATGTTTCCTCCGGCCTTTGTTCAAATGAAAATTGCTGTTCATGATAGCCTGGTGAAGGATCTCTGACAAAGCTGCGTTCTTGTTGTGTAAAGTGAAAATTACTTGTCGGACTTGAATAGGATGTAAGTGTTTTAAGGTTATCCAGCTCCATGCGGTAATTATTATGTTCCAGGGTTGATCGTATGGATTCTTTAACCACCTTGAAGATCGTACTTTCCTCTCGAAATCGCACTTCAGTCTTTTGGGGGTGAACGTTTATATCAACGTCATTTCCATCCATCTGTATATGAAGAATTACTGCGGGATATTCACGTGACAGCAATAGTCCACGGTATCCCTCATCAATCGCCCGTGAAATCATCGGGCTTTTGATCAACCTCTGATTCACAAAAATCACCTGATTTTTCCGATTCATGCGTTTAAATTCCGGTCTGGAAATAACACCGGAAACAGCAGTTCGCATTCCCTCCCATTCCAACAAATCAAACTGGGAAGAAAAATCCTTACCGTAAATAGAGATCATCGTATCCAGCAGTTTGCCATTCCCAGGTGTTTTGAAATAGATCTTTTTTTCATTAGAAAAAGAAAAAGCAATGTCAGGACGCGATAATGCCAGTTTGGATATCGTATCATATATAGCATTATTCTCAGATACAGGAGATTTTAAAAACTTTCTGCTGTCCCCAGCTAAAATCTTCAATCCGTTTTCAAATCTCCTGTCAGATGGGTTTCGTATATGTCCATAGGATTTTGAAGAAGGGGTGGCGGTTTTGAGTTAAGAAT
>JAYEHK010000009.1:4164-26510 GCA_034659475.1 Bacillota bacterium
AAACTTTCTGCGGACCGGTGTGTTAAAAAAGATCTCATTAACCACTACCCTGCTGCCAAAAGGAACCGGAAATTCTCCAATGTCTGCCATTGTGCCTGCTTCAACAATAGCTCTCATGCCTTTATGTCCCTGGGCCCGTGTAAAGAACTCCATTTTAGAAACAGATGCTATAGAAGGTAATGCCTCCCCACGAAACCCCATCGTTTGAATCGTTACAAGATCTTCTTCCTGCATAAGCTTACTTGTGGCATGCCGCTCAAAAGCCAATGCCAATTCTTGATCCGGGATACCATTCCCGTCATCTTCAACTTCTATAGACTGAATACCACCTTCCAGAACACTGACCGCTATCTTAGAACTACCAGCATCAATCGCATTTTCTGCCAGTTCCTTTACTATAGATGCAGGTCTTTCAATCACTTCACCAGCGGCAATCTTATTCACCAGATTATCTTCAAGTAACTGAATCGTCATATTATAGAACCTTCTCCGTTTCTGTTTTGACATGAAATGAGCGGTACTCATCATTGAATTTGTTTTGCAGATAAATATATTCATACATCTGTCCCATTTTACACATGGATGCATAAGCTTCTTTCCCTGCATCTAAACAACCCGGGCAGGCATGCATGGGGATACTGATGCAAAACACACGGTTAACCATGCCATTCTGATGATGAGCAGTGGAATCAATCGTCCGCAGTCCGGAACACTCCGCGCACATGGTAAGCCTTTTGTTTTGCCTTTCATCTATATAATCTGTATCATAAAAGATTCGTTCTGATTCTGTAAAGACATCGCGGTGTTTTTCTCGGTTTCGCTTGATCAAGGCTTGACGGCCTCGAAACAGCTCCAGTTGTTTTTCCACAAGTCTTTGAATATAGGTAAGATTTTTCTCAGACTCCTTGAAATGCTGTTGATGATAATCCGGTTCACGCAGGTTAGAGTAATCAATATCAGCCATGGCCATAAGAATCCCCATATTTACGTAAGGTAGGGCTGTTTCAACCGAATATCCTCCTTCTAACACTGCAATATCAGGGTTTAGTTTGGTATTGAGCCGCGCATACCCCTGCGCTGAAAAATTCATATTCGCCAGAGGATCACTGTAGTGGTTATCTTGGCCCGCCGAGTTTATGACCAGATCCGGTTGAAACTCCTCCAGCATCGGCATAACCAGATGATCCAGCACATAATGAATTCCCACATCAGTTGTTTCCGGTGGCAGGGGAATGTTAATGGTCGTTCCTGCTGCCAGCGGACCGCCGGCCTCTTCAATAAAACCAGTTCCAGGATAAAGGGTCCGACCATCCTGGTGAAAGGAAATAAAAAGCGTATCAGGATCATTGAAAAAAATATCCTGGGTTCCATCACCGTGATGAACATCAGTATCAACGATAGCAATCTTTCTTAAGCCATAGTTTTTCCGAAGATATTCCACCATAATGGCTTCATTATTAATGTTACAAAAGCCACGATTTCCATGGGCAACCGTTTTCGCATGATGTCCAGGGGGTCTGACAATAGCAAACCCGTTAACGACCTCCTTTTGCATCACGGCATCTGCAATACGAAGCGCAGAACCCGCTGCCACAAGGTGGGCATCAGTGGCCTGTGCCTCAACATTCGGTACACAAAAGTGCACCCGGGCAATGTCCTTAGGTTCGGCCATTCTCGGTTTAAGTTCTGCAATCTGGGGAAGATCCATTATGCCTTCTTCAAAGATCTGGTCACGCGTATATAATAGTCTTTCTTCCCTTTCCGGATGGGTTGGTGAAATCGCCCAGTCAAAGGCCGGGAAAAAAATTACACCGGTTTGTTTCATTCCTTCACCCCCTCAAAAGATTCAATCAGTCCTGGAGTAACCTGAAGTCCAACCTCGATAATCTTACCTGCACTGCTCCACCCTCTGATCATATTGAACTGTTCTTCCAGGAAGAATTCTGCTTCTGACGCATAAGAAGCCACTCCTCTTTGAGCCGCTAATTCTCTTAATGAATCCTCGGCAAGGCTTTTTGCATCTGCCAGTTGAAATGCCCTGGGATTATTAATCTTTTTCATAGAGCCTTCGTGATCAGTGGAAACATAGCCTGACTCTGTATCAGCGCGAAGAAGAACAGATAGAGTTGGACGGGAAACACAAGCGCCCAGGGCATTAGCAACCGCTCCGTAGGGTGGAATGAATGCCTGAACATCCAGTCTTTTCGCCAGGATAGGCACGATTGGACCTGCTCCTGCTCCAATGCCAATGATCTCGTCAAGACCAAATTTACGACCATTTACCACTTCCCAAACCTTATACGCCGGTTCATTTTCCCATTCGGCAAACATCTGCTCAATAGCTTCTTGCAGTCTATCAAATACAATGTTTTCTATTCTTTTAGACAGGTTATCGATATCCATGTTATGCTGATTGGCCAATTGCTGAAGGCTTTGCCTGGAAGAAGCGGCGTTTCCAATATTTAAATCATACAGGTAGTTGAAAACATCTGTAACACAGGGTTGACCTCCGCCAAAACAGGCAGCCTGTTCTATCCGCTGTATACCGAGATCAGCTTTCCCGTCATGCATCATCACAGGACTATCTCCCCCGAGCGCAACTGACCGAACTGCAAAGGCTCTGGTATGCGTGTAGTGCCCATTGATGTTCGCCCCTTTGGAAGCATACAGCGGGTCACCATCAATCAACAGAGAGATATCCGACGTAGTCCCGCCTATGTCAATAACCACTGCATTGGTTTTCTTCCGGGTAAGCGCAACGGCTCCCATCGTAGAGGCAGCCGGACCGGAGAAAATTGTTTCGCACGGCTGACTGCCGCTGATGTCCAGGGGAAGTGTTCCCCCGTCCGCCTTTAAGATATCCACCTTGCAGCTGATCTTTCTTAATGAAAGTGCCTGCTTTATCTCCGAGGTGAAATCCTGCCATTTCCCCTGCGTCATAACAGAATAATAACTAGTAACCAGTCTGCGCCTGAAGTTTAAACGAGAAGCACATTCAGCTCCAACACATATTTCCAGCCCCGGGATCTGTTCAAGCAAGAATTTACGAACCGTTTGTTCATGGATCGGATTACGATTTGAAAATTTTCCAACGACAGCAATCTTTTTTATACTTTGGCTCTTTATCTGGGTTACCAGTTCAGCCAGTTCTTCTTTTCTTAATTTTTCAATCTCCCGACCTCGAAAATCAATAGCACCATGAATAAAATAGATATGCGGGAAAAATTCATAGCTGCTAAATGGCAGCCCTGGTCCAGGTATAAGAACCAGTCCCGGTTTCTCAATGCTATCAGTTGCCAGAAGATTGGTTACCACGGTGGTACTCAAAACAATACGCTCCAGATCTTCTGACTCGTTTCCTTCCCTCACCTCGTCTAAAACCGACAAAATCGTATCCTTGATGTTTTGGTGATCGGTTGGAACCTTTACCATCTGCAGCACTTTTTTACCATCAAACAGAACCCCGTCAGTAAATGTTCCGCCCACATCAATACCAATTAACAATACAGCACCCCCTTAGTCGTTCTTTATTTAAAGCATTTCCTTCCACTTATAAAGTAGATTAAGCGCTTCTTTCGGACTAATGCCATCAGGAGAAATACGTTCCAGCTCATTAATGATTTCAGAGCCATGGTTGTCAAAAAGATTTCCCTGCGAAAACGTTTGAACGGGTTGAACTGTTTTCGTCTGTTCAAAGCTGTCTAATAAAACATTTGCACGCTCAATGAGTTCATCCGGAAGACCTGCCAATTTGGCTACATGAATGCCATAACTCTTGTCAGCTTTACCCTGAAGAACTTTCTTTAAGAACGTAACTTTTTCTCCCGACTCCATAACTGAAACAAATAGATTGAAAATCCCCTGCTCTTCCTCTCCCAGAGAAGTCAGTTCATGATAATGCGTCGCAAAAAGCGTTTTTGCCTTGATATAATGATTAATATACTCTGTAACCGCACGAGCAATACTCAATCCATCATAGGTGCTTGTCCCTCGACCAATCTCATCCAGGATAATGAAACTCTGTGAGGTTGCAGAGGACAATATATGCGCTAGTTCAACCATTTCAACCATAAACGTGCTCTGTCCGGCTGATAGATCATCCGAGGCCCCTACTCTGGTGAAAATTCTATCAACGATAGTAAGCGCAGCCTTATCAGCTGGAATAAAAGATCCCATCTGCGCCATGATTTGAATAATTGCTGCCTGACGCATATAGGTGCTTTTTCCTCCCATGTTCGGACCGGTAATGATTGCGAAGCGATTATCTTCTGGATTCAATTGGAGATCATTGGGGACAAAACGACCCTCGATAAGCGCCCTTTCAACCACGGGATGACGCCCCGCCAGAATATCTATCGTACCATCCTTTACGATGGTAGGGCGAACATAATCATTCATATATGCCGTTATGGCAAGAGAGGTCAAAACGTCAATAACCGCTACTTTGTGTGCAGTTTGCAGCAGTTGTCCTATATAAGGCTGTATCTGTTCTTTTAGCTGCAAAAAGACCTGATACTCCAGTTCGAAGAGCCTTTGACGGGAATTAATGATTTTATCTTCATACACCTTTAATTCCTGTGTAATATATCGCTCTGTATTCACCAGTGTTTGCTTGCGAATATAGTGATCTGGCACCAGACCTATATTGGATTTACTTACCTCAATATAGTAACCAAAAACCTTGTTGTAAGAAACTTTCAGGTGTTTAATTCCGGTAGCTTCTTTCTCCCGGTTTTCAAATTCAAGCAGCCAATTCGTCCCCTGAGAGCTTAATTGCTTAAGTTCATCAATTTCTTCACTAAAGCTGCTTTTTATTAGTCCTCCTTCTTTCACATTAATCGGTGCATCATCATCCAGTGTATCAGTGATTAGCACGACCACCTCGGGCAGAAGGTTTAAAGCAGATAATTCCACCAGTAAAGGACTGGAACTGTCCTGCAATTCATCTTTGAGCGGGGCTAACGCCTCCAGTGAATATCGCAGTGAAAGGAGTTCCCGCGGAGTCACTAACCCACTGCCTAATTTTCCGGCGAGTCGTTCCAGATCATAAACCTTTTTCAGGTGTTCTTTAAGATTTTCGCGAAGCAGAATTTTATCCTTCAATTCCCCGACTGCATCCAATCGAAGGTTAATATCATTTTCATTTAAAAGAGGCTGCTCTAACCATTTCCGGAGCAGTCTTTTTCCTATCGGTGTTGAACAGGCATCCAGCACATCCAGCAGACTTCCCTGTTTACGATGCTCTCTAAGGGTTAATGTTAATTCTAAATTCCTGCGGGTAAATCCATCCAGTTCCATAAATTCTTCCGAATGATACAGATTAATCCTTTGAATATGACTTAAATACCCCTTTTGTGTTTCATTTAGATAAGAAAGAATAGCTGCTGCTGCCAAGAGTCCCGCTGTATAGTGTTTAATTCCAAAGTTTTGTAAAGAATTAACGCCAAACTGGTTCGTAAGATATTGTTCAGCTTCCTCTACATCAGACATAAAATCAATGGTGGTGATTTGCAGGCTGCGATGGTTTGATGTTTCCGTCCACAAACTATTATTGGCTACTTCTGAGGGAATCAAACATTCTGAAGGATTGATTCTCTGCAGTTCATTATCCAGCCATTCACCCGTATCATCTGCACGTCGCTCGGTAACCCAGAAGTCACCTGTTGAAATATCAATATATGTAAACCCTATTATTTGATTATATACAATCGCTGCAACCAGGTAATTGTTCTTTCCTTCGTCTAACATAATATCATCCAGTATCGTACCGGCGGTTATAATACGGGTAACTTCTCTTTTTACAATGCCGGCAGCGCTGCGAGGATCTTCAACCTGATCACAGATAGCAACCTTATAGCCTTTCCCCACAAGTCTGGCTATATAATTGTTTACAGCGTGGTGTGGAACCCCACACATAGGAATTTTCCCAGCACCCCCATCACGTGCGGTCAGAACAATTTCTAGTTCTTTGGACGCTTTTTTAGCGTCCTCAAAAAACATTTCATAAAAGTCTCCTAAACGAAAAAGAAGAATCGCATCCTCATTTTGTTCTTTAATAGAAAGGTATTGTTCTATCATTGGTGTATATTTGGTCAAAACATTCGACCTCCTGGTAAATATAAATATAATGACAGTTCACTTGCGGAACTACTGGTGGGGTAATATGATGGTTTTCCCTAAAACGAGTCAGCAGACCAGTCCCCGAGACTCACCAAAATCTATTTTCCGACTTGTCCGCGAAGGTCCTAAAGGTCCGCGTTGTCCGCATCATTATGCACGACCGCAGGGAGTATCAGTGGTACCCGTAGGGTGCGTCTATTCGGTTCTATTTTCTTACTAACCACCCATGTCTGCACGACACAACCACAGATGAAAATCAGTGTGCAACCGGGGAAGGGAACGATTTTAACGCTGATATACGCTGATTACCTCTGATTAACGCTGTTTAAAATATTTTTAAAAAAACAGCGTAAATCAGCGGACATCAGCGAAAATCTGCGTTCAAAAAATCCTATTTTCTAATTAACCATCTCTTATCTTTCATAAGAAAGAAAGACTTAGATTAACTAAGTCTTTCTGCAGGAATCTGTTCATTTAAAAACTACATTTCACAAGTGCTGCCGCAGGAACCGCAATCTCCTGAACAATCTTGAGTTCCGGATATGGCCTGATTCATTGCAAAGTAGACACCCTGCATCAATGAATCAAATTTCTCCTGGATTTTCATCAACTCCTGGACAAAAGGATTACTGTTAAGCTGTTGCTCAAGAATCTGCATGTGATTTTCTTCTGCAGGTGTAACGAGTAATCCTTCATTCATCTTATTTTCCAACTTTGACTGAGCATCCTGGAAGTTCATGATCAAGTCATAAGCTTCCTTGTTTTCACTAAGTCTAACTTGTGCGGCTCTTAATTGGAATAATTCATCTGATTCAGAGATGGCAGTCCCCAATTCAAAAGCCACTTTAATAATTTCATCTGTTGTCAAATCTAATACCTCCTGATTATTTTCCTTCTTCAATATCAGGTACGTGTTCACCAAATAAAGAAAAAGTCTTCCCATTTATTATTCTAACATTAATTAATTGACCAATTAAAGATTTTACACCAGAAAAAATCACAATACGATTTTGACGAGTTCTGCTCGTTAACATTTCTTCATTGGTTTTACTGGGGCCTTCCACCAATACTTGATGTGTAGACCCTTCCAGCGCATGGTTGATTTCATAGGCGATTTGATATTGCACTTTATTCAAACGCATTAGCCGGTCGCGCTTTACATCCTGTGGTACTTGATTTTCAAATTCTGCTGCTCGGGTACCTTTTCTGACGGAATACATGAATGTAAAGGCCGCATCAAAACGAACTTTTTCAATCATATCAAGGGTATCTACGAAATCCTGTTCCGTTTCTCCGGGAAAGCCTACAATAATATCCGTAGTAATCGCACACCCAGGGATTCTTTCTCGAATTTTTTTTGTTAATTCAAGATAATGCTCTCTGGTATAGCCTCTGTTCATACGCTTTAAAACATCGTTACTTCCTGATTGCATGGCAATATGAAAATGTTCACATAATTTGTTCCCATTAGCGATGGTGTCAATTAAACGATCTGAAACATCTTTGGGATGTGAGGTCGTAAAACGTATTCTTTTTAAACCTTCTACCTCATCTGCCATCTTCAGAAGATCTGAAAAGTCAATTTGTTTTTCCAGACCTCGCCCATATGAATTGACATTCTGGCCTAAAAGGGTAACCTCTTCCACACCAGATTGGGCAAGTTCTTTCAGTTCGTTAATAACATCCTCCGGTTGGCGACTTCTTTCCCGCCCCCTCGTATAAGGAACGATACAATAAGAACAAAAGTTATTGCAGCCGTACATGATGTTAACGAATGCAGTTGACTGATCATTACGAACAGAGGGAAGAGATTCAATGATCTCTCCATGTTCCTGCCAAACATTTACCACTCGTTTGTGACTACGCCGTGCTTCATCAATCAACTGTGGAAGTTCATGAATATTATGGGTACCAAACACAACATCCACCTGAAGTTTTTTTAGTCTGGTGATTACGTCTGGCAATTGAGACATACATCCGCCAACGGCAATCATTAAATCCGGATGCTTTTGTTTCATCTTTTTAATCTCACCAATTTTTCCGTACACTTTATTTTCTGCAGAATGCCTGACACTACAGGTGTTAAATACAACTACAGCAGCATCCTCGGGATTAGATTTCTTAACATAACCGCTATTTTCCAGTAAACCGGCAATGATTTCGGAATCTCTTACGTTCATCTGACAGCCGTATGTGAGAATGTGATAACCGGGTTGTTGATTGTTCATATATTTCTGCCTCCTCCAGTCCATATTATACCGATTTTCTTGCATGTCTGAAACAAATCATTTAACCAAAATAATATAAACCGATAAAAAATGGTATTAAAAAAAGGGCCGCAGCCCCTTTTTGCATTAATCATTGTTCTTTAGGCAATTCTTTAATGACGTTTTTGACCTCTTCAATCATGATTGCACCAGCAAATTTAGGTTCACCATTTATCAGGGTTATAGGATACGGGTATCCCATTGAAAGCACTTTGTCCATAATTGGGTATTTATCTAATCCTGTCTTATCAACATCAACATATATGACTTCTACTGTATCACCAAAATCTTTATTTAAATCTTCTTTTAACAACAAGGTGGCATCTTCATAATTGGTGTTATTGGAATCACAACCACCGGGGGCGCAACCTCCGCACCCTTCGCATCCACAGGATGGTGGGCCTGCTCCGTTTAGCACTTCAATTACTATCTTATGTTCTTGCATTGTCATTCTCCTCTCTGGTAACATTAGATCTGTATTTATCAAAGAACAACAGCTAATCCGTCCCATGAAAATAAACGATTAGATTCTAATATCCACCCTTCTATGATTTCTTTTGGCTTTAGGGTGTGCAATCGAACATCATTTCATACAATCTAGGTATAATCCATAGGCTTTTCAGCGGCTTATTTTTTATTAACGGTCATTAATCTGTATTGCTTCCATCGACCATTTATACGTCAGATGTATTCACTGATTCTGAGTGCTGTGTATTCTGTTCTGCATCATCAATATTTTTTTCGTCAAAACTTAAGGTGTCTTTATTATATGTATAGTGCCACCGTTCCACAGATTTTTCTCCATTATCATCCTTTGTAAGAACATAATCAAAGTTTGATAATGTTCCGGTGATCTGTGCAGTATGTTCAGAATACCATTCTGCAACCGGAGATTCCCGTGATTCTATTTCCAAATACTCTAAAACGGTTACCATTCTCCCGTTATCATACTTGAGAAGACTCATGACTTCCCAGTAAATACCAGTCCCGCCTGATGCCTGCAGAACCTTTAAAAAGCCGTCCTGCATTTCAAATTCGTTTTTATATTTTTGTACCTGCAAATCTGTTTTGATGATTTTATATTGATCACCGTTTACAATTACAATTTCTATGTTAGTGCTCCAATCAAGATCATTGAACATCACCGCATCTTCATTACCGTTACCCGTAACATCCATAAAAAAGATCTTAAAACCCATGTCAAAATCTTCACGAGACATCTGGTATACTTCAGCGTTTACAAAATCATACAATCCATCCATGTCCCTTATATCTATCGTGGGTTGACCTGACTGTTTTGCCAGATCATCGGTCTGTTGTCCACCGCCGCAGCCACCCAGGCTGAAACCGAGCATTAACGTCAGAATAATTGCAATGAGCTTTTTCATAATCAGTCCCCTTTACATTTGTTGTTTTTGGAATGAAAAGAATATATCTCCCTTCTAACCTTACACTCATTATATCGGTGAGCTTACACACTGATAAAGAATTTTCGACATTTTTCACAAAACACAAAGGAACGTTTTTGAGATGACACAGGGGGACGTTCTTGGTGTGTCAGGAAAGTGAATGGTTTTCAGCTAAAATGAGTCAAAGAACCGTCCCCTGACTCATGCCAAGGGGAACGTTTTTGGTGTGTCATTTAAAATAATTCATCAAATTATAAAAACCCCATCTCAAAATGACACATCAAAAACGTCCCCCCTGGATATTCTGTCTCCGATGTTACCTCATGAATGCTCCACTTTATACAAAAGTCTCCGGTTCGCTGCGACGATCAAAAGCCACTTCCAATTCATATTTGTGTTTTAAAAAATTGGGATCGTCAAAGAATTTTGCTCCTGTAGGGCATTTTTTAATGCATGCGCAGCACTTTATACAGATTCCGTTGACTACAGATACATCATCAAAGTCAATGGAACCCATAGGACAAACCTCTGCACAAAGTTTGCAATCAACGCAATCCTCTTCATTTGTTTTCGGCGTTATCTTTCTAAAATCGTTCACTGGCTGTCCGTCTTTATCCTTGGGTACATAGTATCTTCTGTAAGGTCGGTTTCCCTTTACGTCGATTGATTGAAAAGGTTCATTTGCAGAGAGTTTAGAATATACTTTTTCGGCAAAATCGGCTGCTAAAGTCATATCTTTCTCATCCGGTCTGTTCCCGCCGAGCGTATCGGAAAAGGAATGCTCGCCTACAAAGGCTCCCCCGGCGATCACTGTAAAGTTATGTGATTCGAGAATGTCCTTTAACTCCAGCAATGCATCATCATAATCCCTGTTACCATAAACAACGATTGCAACGGCTAGTGCTCCGTTTCCTGTTATTGAATCCAAATACTTCAACAAGACATTCGGAACCCTTCCTGCATAGACCGGAACTCCAATAACAACCAAATCATCTTTGGTAAAGAATACTGGTTCTTTTCTTCCGGCAGGCAGTGTGAAATCAATCGTATGAATTGTTTTCTCTCCGCCGCCGGCTTGTAATAATTTGTTGGCAATGCCTGATACAATGGTTTTCGTTGTATCAGTTGGACTGAAATACATGGTATGGATGTTCCAATTCATAATAATACCACCTAACATATGATTTATCGTGTACTGATAATGCATATCATAATGCAACAAATACTATTATACTATCCTTATTATCCCTGTACCAGAAGAGAAACACCATATCAATCATTTGCTTTTTTGTCAGCCCATCTCAACAGCAACCTCTAAACAGGTTGAATTTCATTAATGTTGTATGGGGTTTCCTGATACACGCAATAATTCAGCCAGTTAGAGAACATGAGATGCGCATGACCTCTCCAGTTCATAATCACTTCATTATCAGGATCATTATTAATAAAATAGTTCCTGGGCACTTCAATGTTGTCGCCTGTGCTTTTTTCCCTTAAATATTTTTTTTAATGTAATAAATGAACAAATGGTGAACAAATGGGGTCTGACCCCAAAATGTAACATTATTGTTCGCACAGCTTATTTTCATTGGTGGTTGTGCCGTGCGAACATGGAGGGTTAATTAGAAAATAGGATTTTTTTAACGCAGATTCACGCTGATGTCCGCTGATTAACGCTGTTCTTTTTTATAATATATAAAACAGCGTTCATCTGCGGTAATCAGCGTATATCAGCGTCCTAAGTCACGACCGTAGGGAGTATCCGTGGTATCCGCAGGATGCGTTAAAATCGTTCCCTTCCCCGGTTGCACACTGATTTTCATAGGTTGTTGTGGCCTGCGGTCATGGTGAGTTCCACTGCGAAAGCCCTCAAATCTTCCAGTTTGCTTTCGGGGCTTATGCTTATCCTGATTACGTCTTATGCCCCTTTAACAAAGGATAGTTCACCCAGTTTACGCCAGGATGTGTGCTTAAAAATGTTGCAAGTTTAAGCGCATTTTCACAGTGTCTCTCCATTCTTACATGCAATGTCTCCAATCCCAGATGAAACAGGAACGCGCTGAATGGACTCATTGTGGTCCCGAAGTCTCTTAGCAGCTGCACCCTTGCTTTGGTAATATAGGCAGCATTCCCGAAATCCTTTACATACTGAATCCCATGATAGCTAGGATCAGATTCAACCAGTTCAGGATACTTACCATTGTCCCAGTTGAATGTCCCGCCATCTATGATCACACCTCCAACACTGGTTGCATGTCCGTCTGTGTATTTTGTAGCGGAATGAATAACAATATCAGCCCCCTGTTCAAAAGGCCTGCAAAGTATCGCTGTAGCCAGTGTGTTATCAACGATGAATGGGACATCCATAGCTTTGGCAGCTGTACTGAATTTCTCAAAGTCAAGAATATTCAAACCTGGATTACCGATAGTCTCTGCAAATATAGCCTTTGTATTCTTGTTTGCAGCAGCGACGATTTCATCATAATCCGCCTCTGGTTCTATGAAGGTAACCTCAATGCCCAGCTTTTTTAAGGTGACAGCAAACAGATTATACGTTCCTCCATAAATTGTTGAAGCTGCGATGAGATGATCCCCTGCTTTAGGTGCTAAATAGACATAAACAATACCACTAAGTCCTAAAACGATAACCGAGTACAGCAAAATCTGCTGCCACATAGCGCTGCCGGTAAGCACGGCATCATTGCCTTTATAAGCCCAATAAAATGGAATCCAATAGAAAAACATCTGCCATTTGTCACCCAGCAGTTCTATCGCAGCAACGGATGCTGCCATTGGCAGCATAAGCATTTTGATATTACCTGTAGCATTGATAATATCATCATTATTCAGTCCCTCAATGAATCCTACAAGAAGACTTATAATAGTTGATACGAATACGATTACCAATATCTGCAATATATTAATGTTGCCAAATCCTGTTATCCAAACCAGAACTGCTGTTCCATAGATTGGCAGCAATGCACCAATTATACTCTTGCCAAAATCTTTCAGATAGGAAACTTGAGCTGGATTTTCACCTTCAATCAATGCTAGATTTACGGTTGTATCATTTATGCTCGGTGTAAGTAGATTGATACCAATGGCAAAAAGTATTGGGAAAGCAATAATAACTACTGCTAAAAAGTCTCTTATGTTCACCTTTATATCTCTTAAAAATATGGCCCATATTTTTTTAATCATCACGATCCTCCTTCACATTATACTTTTAAGGTATTTTTGAATCGTTTATCAGCAATGAGGAATAGTAGTGTTCCAGTAGCCAAGAAACCTAATGAAGCCATTAGGGTGTAGCTCGTATCTCTATTTGCTAAAATGGTTTCTTTAAAACCTTGAATCAATGGATAGGTAGGTATGATTTTGATCCATACAGGTTCCCAGCTGGGAATGAAATAGGCGATATTGGGTAAAAACATTGCAATCATAAGCAGATAAATCGCGCCAAATGCCTGCACCATATTTTTGTAAAAGCTTGTAACTACCAACCCTAATGATGAAGCAAATTTGCTTACAAATTCTTCCGGTACAGCAAATAGTACAACGGCCAACAGGATAACAGCCATAACCAACTCTACATAGAAATAGTATCCCCGTGAGGATAATCTGAGCTCTTTCACAAAACTATGCCATAATTTCATGTTGACCAAGCTCCCTTCCAGTTACCGTGATGAAAATTTTTTCCAATGTTGCCTCCTTGGTATGCATCGTCTGAATTTCGTATTTGCCCATAATTTCCTGCAGATGTCTGATATTATCTTCTTGTATCGTTGATAAGGATTCCTTTATATTCTCCCCATCTTTGATATACTCAACTTCAACTAGTTTATCGCCATATTGAAGTTTAAGATTCCTTGGTGAATCAATCAGCTTGATTTCTCCGTCAATAATAAAAGCAACACGATCACACAGTTCTTCTGCAATATACATGTTATGTGTTGTTAAAAACACTGTAACGCCTTTTTCGTTTTCGGCCTTGATAATGTCTTTAATCTCCGCCGCTATAGCCGGATCAAGACCTGTTATGGGTTCATCCAGGAACCAAAGAGTTGGATAATTGATCATAGATCTGACAAAAGTTAATCGATGCTTGATACCTTTGGAAAACTCCCCTGCCCTGATTTTTGCCTTATCTCCAAGGCCCACTAATTCTAATAATTCTTCCGGTTCACGGGTCTTAACATCGAATAATTTTCTGTAAAAATCCAGATTTTCTTTTGCACTCATCTTGGAATACACATTTGATTGTTCAAAGGACATTTACAGTAACTTTTTATGAACTCCCAATGTTAATAATAACGACATAATGAGGGGGCAACCTATTATAATAGACTGCCCCCATTAATTTACGAACCCCAGATATTACATTTTGAATGTTTTTTTATTGAGACTCCTAACTATGCCAAAGTTCGAACGGACTTTTCCCGGTCCCATTGGCGTGTTTTGGCTGCAGTAAGAAATGCATATATGTCATTGGTATCCACAACGCCTGCATCTTGTATGACGTTTGCTATATTTAAAAGTGCTTGCCCCCCCTTGTCGACGGCAATTGCTTTTAGATGACCAAAAGCATCTCGGACAAAATCAATCGCTGCGCTTTCCATTGACATTGCCTTGCTTCCTTCATCAGAAAGGATGACAGCAACTGCATCAAATAGCACCGAAGGGGTACCAGTCAATTGACCATCCGTTAACATTATTGAGCCATCAGCAAGCTTTATTGCCCCCACTTTGGGCGCAATGATTTTTACAGTTGCTCCCTCATCAGTCACGGCTTTTTTTACATTCTCGATCACAGTTCCGTCTGAACCATCTGTGACCAAAATACCAATTGCCCGTCCCGTGAGCGAGTCTTTCATCTTGCCGATGAGTTGCAATGAGGGAGAAACCGGCATGTCCTGCAAAGGTGCTTCAAGGCAAGGTGCATCGGGCATTTGACTAAGTCCAAGACCCGCACAGACTCGATTAGCAAGTGCTTCCTCGATATGTCGCAGATGACTGACGATCGCTTCCCGCACGTGCATGTGTTCAACCTTGGAAAGCTCAAAAACCAACGCTGAAGCGATGTGTGCCTGCTCATACGTGGTTTGGCTAAGATAAAACTGACGTGCCTGACTTAACTGTTTCATCCCAAACGGTAGATTGTAAACCAAGCTTAGGACGCCAGTGAAATTTTACAAAAGTTGATTCTCCGGCTTCGTTAATCAGGCGAAAACTATGCACCCCAAAGCCTTCAATCATCTGCAGCGAACGCGGTATTATTCGATCAGACATAATCCACATCACCATATGCATGGATTCTGGTGTAAGCGAAATGAAATCCCAGAACGTATCATGTGCGGTTGCCGATTGTGGAAAGCCCCGATCAGGCTCCATTTTTACGGCATGGATCAGATCGGGAAATTTGATGGCATCCTGGATAAAAAATGCCGGAATGTTGTTACCGACCAGGTCCCAGTTCCCTTCCTTTGTGTAAAATTTTACGGCAAATCCACGTACGTCACGAGGAGTGTCTACCGAACCGGTACCTCCTGCAACAGTCGATAAACGAGTAAAAACAAGGGTTTTCTCCCCTACCTCGGTAAGTATCTTGGCTGTTGTGTATTGTTTTAACGAGTCAGTGAGTTCGAAAAAATTTCAAATTATTTTTGTTTAGCAAGAAAGTAGATGTTGAATGGCCGATGATACGGATCTACTAACTGATTACGAGGTAAGGCATGCTCCTTACCTCGTAACGTTTTTCATCGGTGCTTTTGTTCTGCGCACATGCTAGATTCCACAGTTAAAATACAATTATAGGTGCGTTTGAATACAAAAACATCTATTGGGTAAACTACCTTCGTCTGCTATCTTTATAGCTTCTCTGGTTCCTTTTCTTTGGAATAAAAGGCCCCTATGATCATTACAATGAAAAACACGATGAGGTAAGCTACAACTGCCATCCGATGTGAAAAACATGCTGCTACCATCATGAATATACTCCCAAAAATCGCCAATGTAGGCATAATGAAACGTTTGAAAGCGGATAAGTCCGTTTCTTTTATCATTAACATAATAAAAATAGGAATGTATAGTGCATAAATAGTTACGATCGGAAGCTCTGACGAATCAAAACAGAAGAAACCAAACCAAGAAGTAAGGTTTGCACCATAGAAGAATAACAACCAAAAGCCACACAACAATAAGCCAAAAATAGACGAATTTGTGGGCATATTGGTAACCTCATCAATCTGTTGGAACATCCTAGCATTAGGTCCTTGATTTCTGACTGCTATTGAATAAATACCTCTGGTACAACCAAGCATCAGACCGTTTAATGTACCCAGACACGAAATGATTACAAACACAAAGATCAATGTTCCACCAAGGCTTGAGAATATCGTTTCAAAAGCAACTTTTGCACCGGTTTCACCCCCGGCCATCAACGTTTCGTTCGTAACCGCACCTGCCAGACCAATATAGTACAGAATGTATACTATCATTACTGTAAAGGAACCAACGACTAATGCAATGGGAAGATTCTTTTTCGAGTCTTTCAGCTCAGCATTGATACTGGTCGCAATAATCCAGCCTTCATAGGCAAATGATGTGGCAACAACTGCTGTAAATAAAGCAGTTGCGGTGTTAACCTCTGTAACTACAGTCGTAAAATTCTGTACGATCATACCGCTGTTCAGACCGACAACTGTACCTATTACTGCCATTAACAATAAAGGGATCAATTTAATTACGGTCGTTGCCACCTGGAACTTACCTGCCAAGATAGGAGATAATGAATTTATTGCATAGCTTACGATAAGAAAAAATGCTGCTATTGTCATACATTCTCCGCCGGTAATGTCCCAGCCAAATAGTACCGCTGTATAACGAGCAGATACCCATGCCAGAACAGAAGTCAACGTGGGATAATAAATCAGGGCCATAAACCAGCCGACATAATATCCGTATTTTTTACCCATTGTTGCTTCGGCATAGTCTACGATTCCATTAACGCGCTCGTATCTGGTTGCCATCACGGAAAATGTATAGGCACAAGCAATCATAATAACGCCGCCAATAACCCATGATAAAATCCCCAGTGGCAGATTTCCACCTGTTGCAGTTAGAACTTTTTCAGCCTTGAAGAAAACACCACTACCAATTACAATCCCTACCACCATAGCAATTGCAGTCAATAGTCCGTACTTCTTAGTTAACTCAGTCCCCAAATTACCTCTCCTTCTTTCTTACAATAATTGCATTTACTAGTTTAGCAGATTTTTTGTAAGAATGATGTAATTTTTGTTGCAATATATCATATAAACGTAAAAATCATCTAACAGCTACTATTAAATTTCTATTTATTGACTGGTCAACTCTATGCAAGTAATTATTATATGGTGATTCATTTAAGACTTTAATTCCATTTCCCTCTAACGCCACTGCAACATCGTTATACTTCATTGTGAATTCATTATATGATAAAACAATACTCCCTTTTGTTTTCAAAACATGCTGCCAGGCAGGTATTGCTTCCTTTAATAGCTCAAGTGGACTTCTTGACATGGTTGATTCTTTATCACTTTTACTTCCATGTTGAACACCATAAGGTAAGTCGCAAATGATAATGTCACACGATTTTTTCTTCATAAGAAGATTTGCTTTCCTTGTATCCGCGTTAAATAACTGGAATGTTTGAACATTGCCAGCATTAAAATCAGTCTTTTCAGCTGCAGCTGTTAAATTAAATATATTAGCTATCTTCCTGGCATTTGTATCAGACTGCTTTGATTTTTGAGCCTTATGTTTATATTTCCCTTCCTGTAAAAATCTAACAACATAGGTTTGAATTTCTTGGACCCATTGTTCATTAATTTCTATTCCCTTAACATCAAAACCCCTAATGAAACCTTCATACAAGGTAGTTCCCTTACCACACATGGGGTCAAACAAAGTAATCTTATCACTGCCTGTCTTGCATGCACTAAGTGCAAGATTTACCATAAGCCTTGTAAATTGCTCATTTGTTTTACCATTATATTTTAGAATTTGAACCATGCTTTCAGGGAATGTATGGAAATCCGGCACCACAATCGGTCTTAAAAGTCCACCTTCGACTATTTCAAATAATGCATAATAAATTGATGAAAATCCTAAAGCTCTATAATCTTCTTCTTTAAGTGCTTTTTCTGTACTAAAACATATCGAATGTGGAACCCCGATAATTCCCTCTTCAATTTCACCAATTTCCATATCATAAATACCGGAAATCGCTTTCAGCTCCGAGGCAGCAATCCTAAGTGCGGTATCAAAATAAATGCGATTATGTCCTGGATTTGCAAGTATTACGTATCTATTCATAAAAATATAATCCTCTCTTGCTATTTTTACTACCCAAACATGGTCAAAAGGAAGCCCGCAGCCACAGCTGACCCTATAACCCCAGCAACATTTGCCCCCATGGCATGCATAAGCAGGTGATTGGCGGGATTGGCCTTTTGTCCCTCCACCTGTGAGACCCTCGCAGCCATAGGAACTGCAGAAACACCCGCTGAACCAATAAGAGGATTAATCTTGCCGCCTGACAGCCAGCACATGAGTTTACCCAACAGCAAGCCACCCAAAGTGCTAAACATAAACGCCATCAGCCCCAAAGCAATGATCTTAAGGGTTTCAGGCCTTAGAAATATTTCCGCATTAGCCGTAGCACCTACAGTGGTTCCAAGAAATATCGTCACGATATTGATTAGTGCGTTTTGTACAGTATCATTGAGCCGTTCCACAACACCGGATTCTTTGAAGAGATTACCCAGCATCAACATGCCGATAAGAGGCGCAACCGAGGGAAGCAGCAAACAAATCACAACCGTTACGACGATAGGAAATACGATTCGTTCAAGCTTAGAAACTTCTCTAAGCTGTACCATTTCAATCTCTCTTTCCTTTTTAGTAGTGAAAAGCCGCATGATAGGCGGTTGAATCATGGGTATTAGTGCCATATAGGAATATGCTGCAATAGCAATGGCTGGAAGTAATGCAGGCGCAAGTTTCGCCGCCAAATAGATGGCGGTTGGACCGTCAGCCCCTCCGATGATTGCTATAGCTGCTGCATCCAAAGGATTGAAACCCATTATATTTGCAATAACAAAGGCAACGTAAATACCCAGCTGTGCTGCCGCTCCTAGAAATAGACTCGAAGGCCTTGCAATCAAAGGGCCAAAATCAGTCATGGCACCAATTCCTAAGAATATTAAGGAAGGATAAATCCCCAGCTTTACTCCCTGATACAGATAATAAAGAAGTCCTCCTGGTTCGGAATGATCACCAGGTGGTGGCGCCATAAGGTTTGCCATAGGCAGATTCGCCAGAAGTACACCAAACGCAATAGGCAAAAGCAGTAAAGGTTCATACTTTTTCACAATTGCCAGATAAATCAGTATTCCTGCTACACAAATCATGACTAATTGCTGCCAGGTCATGGCTACAAAGCCTGAATTGTTCCAAATTTTTAAGAGTGTATCAACAAAAGATAAAGACATTATCATTCCCCCCCACTACTGCAGCGCAAGAAGGATGTCCCCTGTTGATACAGACGCTCCTTTAGCAACGTTAATCTGCGAGACCACACCATCTCTGGGAGCAGTAATTTCAGTTTCCATTTTCATAGCTTCAAGAATAAACAAAACATCACCCTTTTTCACTGAAGCACCCTGATGCACATTCACAGCTAAGATGGTACCTGGCATTGGTGCTTTCAGCGGATCGCCAGAGACAACTTCATCCCCAACTTCCGGTTGCACAGATGCCATTGGGATTACAGAATCAGCGTTCACCGGTACAGCTTTATATTCAGATACTATAGCAACTTGAGTAGTCTTCACAACACTCGCTTGTCCCTTTTCAACTTCAACTTCATAATTTTTATCATTGATCGTTACAATGTATTTCATTTCCATTTCCTCCTCTTATAGTAGGATTTGAATTTATTAATCAATTGCCTTGATCATCTTGAATTGCAGCTCGCACAAAGGAATTTGAGACTCATCGCTGACAATCGCCATAATCATTGCAGCCGTTTTTTCGTCAACACCCAATAGCTTTAATTCACCTGCAGAGCGTCCTTCGCTAATTATTTCAGGTCCTTCCATTATATTTACTGTTTCTTCCTTAGCCAAAATATATCTTGTATCTATTGCATTGGTTTTGACGGAATCTAGTTTATTTTTATGTGCCATGAAATATCCGATAACTAAAGACTGCAACATTATCAATAAACTCACCAGAATCAGTACTAAAAACACAACAGCCAAACCAGTCATAGATACCAACAAGCTATCCATTAAAGTCATAGATACCCTCCTCTAAATTCTCTTTATGGAATAACTCACCTTTAAAGCAGCGCTATCTTCTCTATCCTTGAAGAATTTTTCAGCAATCTGCGGGAAGGCGATATAGGAAAGCACATCCTCATCATTTTTAGCCATATTGCTTATCTTTTGCTGTGCCTTCTCAAATTCAGGTTCCAGAGTGTCTGCATATCTGTGAGTGATCGGCTTTTCATCTCCAAGAACCTTTTTTACGATCTCTGCATCTACTTCACCGGGGGCCTTGCCATATTCGCCCTTTAAATAGGACCTTGCTTCTGTAGATACGCTAGCGTATCTTTCTCCAAGCAATACATTGGTAACTGCCTGGGCACCAACAATTTGACTCATAGGAGTTACAAGTGGAGGGTACCCAAAGTCTCTTCTGACACCGGGAATTTCCTGCAGCACTTTTGCCAACTGATCCAAAGCATTAAGCTGCTTCAACTGGGCAATAAGATTTGAAAGCATTCCTCCTGGCACCTGATATACGAGAGCATCTGTATCAGATCCCAGAACATAATGCTCTAATACGCCGGATTGAATAAATTTATCTCTAACCGGTTTAAAATAATCATTGATTTCTTTGAGAATACCTTCGTTGAGTCCTGTTTCATAACCTGATTGCTTTAATGCAAAATGCAACGATTCCGTAGCAGGCTGGGAGGTGCCTCCGGACAAACTGGAAATGGCACAATCGATGCCATCACAGCCAGCTTCAATCGCTTTAAAATAGGTGATTGGGGCAAGACCTGTAGTACAATGACTATGAAGAACAATAGGCTTTTTGACAGTTTCCTTCAGGGCTTTGATCAAATCATAGGCATCCTGAGGACTCAGAATTCCTGACATATCCTTGATGCAGATAGAGTCTACGCCCATCTCTTCAAGCTGTTTTCCCAATCTAACATAATTTTCGAGATTATGAATGGGGCTTAAAGTATAGCAAATGGTTCCCTGTGCATGCCCCCCACTTTTCAAGGTCTGATCCACAGCCACTTCAATATTTCTGAAATCATTAAGGGCATCAAAGATTCTCAGAATGTTTATTCCGTTTTGGATAGAATGATCGACAAATTTTCTGACTACATCATCAGAGTAATGCTTGTATCCCAGTAAGTTCTGACCCCTTAAAAGCATTTGGAGATTTGTCTTCGTAATTTTGGTTTTGATTTTTCTAAGTCTTTCCCATGGATCCTCGTTTAAGTATCTGAGACACGTGTCAAAAGTTGCTCCACCCCAGCATTCAACTGATTGATATCCAGCGCTGTCTATTTTTTCAAGAATTCCTTCAAAATCACTAAAAGGCATTCTTGTTGCAATCAAAGATTGGTTTGCATCTCTTAAGACAGTTTCTGTGATATTTACCTTCATACCCCTACCCCATTCTTCATAGATTTATATATTAATGGGCTCAATTTTCAGCATAAAATAAGCACTAATGTAACCTGTGCCTACGTTTAGTAAAACAACATGTTCATTGACGGTAAAATACCTTTTTCATAAAAATTACACAATGAACTAATCTAGCCAATATCACAATAGAACCCCATTATTGTAATGTTACAACACAACGTTATATCTGAACACCACTAAATTTAGATTTCTTTATTTTTTTACGTTTAAATATAGTCAAGTTCTCCTCAAAGTAGTAAAACACAAGATGAAATCAAAGAGCATGACCTTATGGGTTATGAGATATTGACATCGTAGAAAATAGACATAGCTGTATTCGGATTGAAATATGTGGGTGACAGGGGACGGGTGACAGGGGACGGTTCACCTCCTTTTTATGCCTTTTCAATTATTCGCTTGCCCAGCCCAGTTATCCGTACTAGCTGCCTTATTGAAAAACCGATCTCTTTAAGTGTAAGGCGACAATTTCAGATTACCCGTAATAACAAAAACGCAACAAATTAAAATTCCATAACCCAGGTTTGCACCTAAAAGAATGTGTCGTTGAATACGGCACTTTATTTTTTCGTAAGCGTATTGAAATAATGACTATAATTACATATAGTAGACAAGGTCAGAAAATGAAAAGAGAAAGAGTCCATTTACCTCGCCCGTAAACACTCTTTCTCTTTCACACACCTTGCCGGACCAATTCCGCCAAGATTAAGTTAATGAAATGTATTGAATATACATTTCATCACCAACAACAGGTTTATGATAAGAGAATTTACGATATT
>JAYEHK010000010.1:0-6636 GCA_034659475.1 Bacillota bacterium
TACTTTCCTGTTATTCGCAATGACCGCCCACGAAAGACATAATCGGACAAAAATTATGATCCTGATCAATAAAGCAATTCCATTTACAGGGTCAGGATCTGTGCAAAGAAGTAAATCTTCTATATTAAAGCTACTATTAACTATATTATACAACCATATCGGTAATAATATACCATATAAATGGAATTTTTTAAAAATTCTTCATTGTATTTGCAGCACCTAATTATGTCCGTCCAGGACGAACATAATTAGGTAACAGAAGAGGATGTTTTGGGGGTGTCATTCTTTTACATCGCTTAATGCAGCATACCCATGTAAAAATTATCTACGATTAAACTATCAGTATTAATCAAAAATAAATGACACCTCAAAAACATCCCCCTGTGTCGTCCGATCCATTGCGATAATATCAAGATCAAGCCTGACCCCGTTTTTCCGCAAACACAATCATTTGTCAACTGGGAAAGTTGATTTGTTAATAATAGGCAATCATACTGTTTTCACTCATCAATACCCTGTTTCCATCGGTGGTCCACCTGGCGACATACCGTTCAGCACGACCTCGTCGCCTTCATTCAAGCCTTCGATGATTTCTATGAAGTCATCCCCTTCAAGCCCTATCGTTATGGAACGGGATTCTGGAGGTGCATCCTCCTGCCCCTTCATCATTACGTTTCCTATACCAGTATCTTCAATATTAATTGCCCCTGTTGACAGTCGCAAAACATCACTCTTATGTTCTGCCATTATATCGGCATCTCCTGTCATCCCCGGTTTCAATGGCCCGGGCTGCTCGATGGTTAGTTCAGCCTCAAAATAAACGGAAGATCCATCTATTTTCCTTTTTCAGCAACGCGGGTCACTTCTGCCGTAAATTTTCGGTCACCATAAGCGTTCGCGTAAACGTCGGCCTTCTGCCCTACCTTAACAAAAGGAATATCGATCTCATCAACCTTGACTGTCATCTTTAAAGTCGTCATTTCGGATATCACCACTGCCGGTTTATCTAATGGAAGGTCTTTTCCGGCTTCTACATTCAGCTCCACAATCTTCCCATCCACACTAGCTTTGGCCTGATATTTATCATATTCCTTCTGCTTCAGTTCCATGGTTAGCTTGGCCTGCTCCAAGGTAAGCCGTTTTTCTGTAAGCGTGCTCCTCTGGGCTTGACTATCTATGGTAGCCAACAATTCCCCTGCAGAGATTTCATCTCCTTCTTTTACATTAATGTGGTTTATTTTCCCCTGACGCTCGGACTTCAAATCGATTTCGTCCAGATGATTCAGCTTGGCCAATCCGATTGAATGCACGGTTTTATCTCCTGTATTAATTTCAGCATTGGCAAGGCCTCCTTCACGCAGAGCACCCGGGTTCTTTATTTCTACCGTTACCATATAAAGCAGGCCACCTTCCGGTGTTGCCTGTCCGCGCCTGTCCACGCGGGTTACTGTTCCGGGCAGATAACTGAGAAACTCCTGAAGGAAAACACGGGCTGACTGTCCTTCATTAATATATTGGATATCCGCTCCGTTAAAACCAGCTTTTATATTAAACGTTTCATTCTTGCTTATTTTGGCAATCACAGTGCCAGCCTTTATTTCCGATTCGCTTTCTACCAGCAGCTTACTGATTGTTCCCGACTCTGTAGACCTTACCTCCGACCCTTGTAAGGCTTGAATCTCTTCTTGCAAATCACGAAGTTGGGTCTCGTAGTTTAGTTTTTGCTTAGCATATTCAAGAGAAACACTTGTTTCATCCAATGTAAAAAGCATATCTCCCGCCTTCACCTGTTGCCCTTCTGTTACTAGTACACTAGTCACCTTGGCATTTACTCCAGGTGTTATTTCTTCACCCGCATCTTCTCTTATGGTTCCTGATGCGTAGATAAGCCGCTGTACATCTCCCTTTTCAACGAATTCTGTGGGAGCTGGAGGGAGTTGCATATCTGCTTCCATCGCAGCCTGTTTGTGACGATTTCTAATGGAAAAAGCACCTATTACTATGACAATGATGAGTCCAATAACGATCCATTTTTTCTTGCCTGTCCGGTTAGACTATCCAGATTACCGGTGGGTTCATCGGCGAGAATAATAGGTGGTTTACTAACCAGTGCACGAGCAATCGCGACCCTCTGCTGCTGACCACCACTCATTTCATTAGGCCTGTGCTTGATTCTATCTTCCAGACCCACTTGCTTTAACATCTCTTCTGCCCGTTCCCGGCGTTCCTTTTGAGAAATACCGGCAAAAATCAATGGAAGTTCGACATTCTCAAGTGCAGTCAAGCCAGGCAGGATATTATAGCTCTGAAAGATGAAGCCAAGATTCTCTTGGCGAAAATGGCAGAGTTTGTTTTCACCATATGTACCAATATCATGGCCGTTTATTTCAATTTTACCGCTCGTAGCCTTCATAAGCCCCCCCATCAAGTTTAAAAGAGTTGATTTCCCAGAGCCCGAGCTGCCACACAGTGAAGCAAACTCCCCTTCATGAATAACCAGGTCAATGCCAAATAAAACGGGCAAGTCTACCTTGCCCATGTGGAAGATGTGCTCTACATTTTCTAATACGATTTGGTCCATGTTCAATTCCTCTCCCTAGCGATAAGGGGTCAGGCTTGACATTGACATTATTATGCTCCCATGCTCTTTCTTTAGCGTGATTACGATAATGTCAATGTCAAGCCTGCCCCCGTTTTCTTACGTATTCCAATCTATATACCATTTGTATTATATCATTCTATACGAAATATCAAAGTGAAACTTTCATATTTTTCCACACAAATCGCCTGCTATTACAGATTAAATTCCTGTTTACTCTAATTTCAAGCAAAATAATTTGATTGCTTTCACGAATAACAAGCAGGTATCAGTATTTTTATCATAAATAAATCACCATTATTAAAACATCGATTGTCCTTACAATGGCGAAATTCATCCTTACATTTTTGTAAGGTTAATGCTATTTTTATTGTTCTTCGATTCGACCTCGTTCCAAAATTTTTTAGCGTTCATTTAAAAACATGTCCATTTAATATGTATAATATCTCTAATAATCCAGTCATCATTCTGGCAAACTAAGGCTATGTTAAAAAGATTTTTAATTTACGGGTTCATTGGTTGGATTGCCGAAGTAATTTTTACTGGGGCAGGTTCTCTGCTGCGAGGGTCCCTTAGCCTCACTGCACACACCTACCTGTGGATGTTTCCCATCTATGGTATGGCTGCTTTCATGGAACCTTTGCATAACCAGATTCGCATAATGCCCTGGCCTGCACGCGGGGTTATCTGGGCAGGATTTATTTTCTTGATTGAATACCTGTCTGGTTGGAGCTTACAAGTGCTCATTGGTTTTTGCCCCTGGGACTATTCTACACACACCCCCTACGCCATTAATGGCTTCATACGACTTGACTTTTTACCCGTTTGGTTTGCAGCCGGGTTAATCTTTGAGCAGATTCATGATTATCTGGATTCGCTGCTGGGACGCTTATGGAGTTAGGATGACACAGGGGGACGGTCTTGGTGTGTCATTTTTGCAGCAGTTCTTGTGTTTATTACAAGTACCACATAACACTCCCCCCCCACGACCGTCCCCCTGTGTCATCAGACCGTCCCCCTGTGTCATCCCTGTTTTTTTTCTAGTACCGGAACAAGGCCGCTAATTTTTCTCCGTCGGGAATTTTGTCAGGCTCTGTTACATAAACTGTTCCGCCGTTTATAAGGGTTTGAATGGCAGAAAAATCGAAAAGATCTTCGTCACCAGGTTCGGGTGTGTGATGAACCTGTACAGCATTTGCTTCCGGATCATAGCTGCCCCACTGTTGTCCATCATCAGCCATGAATAGCAATTCTACTTGTCCATTATAGGCTGCTGGTGCTGCTTGTCTAATATCGTGGGTGGTTCGTCCTGTACCCTTAAAAGGACCATAATAGGTCAGGGCTTCTTGTTCGGTCTTATGGAAATAGTGCGCTACACACGGCCATGCAAGGGCTCGCAGATCATCAGCACTCAAAATTTCGGGATTACCTGCAATCCCTTCGTCCGTTAGATAAGCATAGGTATTGGCTTCCCTGTAGATTGAGAACAGGAACTCGACTCCTACCAGTACGAGCGGTGATTTTTCATCCCGAAGCACCTGATGCAGTCCCCGATCTATTAAGCGAAAGTAATTTAGTATCTCATCTTTTGTATCATCCGTCCCTGCCCCATGTCCGTGGAATATCGCGGCCGCTTTCCGGTTGGTCCCCTCCAGCGTGTTGCTGTGAAGCTGGACCTGTTTTTCAGGGTGATCATACTTCATCGCCTCTGCCAGACTGTGCGGCGTATCTTTGAGTTCAATCTCCTTCACGCTGGTACGTGTACATTTCAAGAGCCGCAACTCATTCTGACTTAAGGCAAGCACATAATACAAGCCGTCACCATTCAGTATTAGGAGCAGCGGTTTCAGGTGAAAACGCTTTCCAACAAACAAAAACTCCTCAAAACAAACGGGCAGACTGTAATGATAAAACATATCCGAAGTCAGGAATATTGCCATGCCGTCCCCAATGGTCTGCCAGTACGGATTATCCCCAATGATTTCCTGTAAAGGTTTTAGAAATTGTTTTGCCTCCGCGGAACGTATTCCGCTGTCCTTTAAATGGATCTCGGCTTCCCGGACCAAATTTTTCAGCCGAATTCTTCCCTGCTGGCTTTCCACGCCCACTCCTTTGGTTGGCAAATACATGCTTACGCACAGATCATCACGTTTTTCCATCAACGCCATTAAATCTTCTTTTGTTAATACATCCATCATCAAACCTCCTTATATGAAGGTTATTATTCCCCGCTCTTTTATTTAATATTTTTAAGAAAAAATTAAGGAATAAGACTTATCAGCCTGACCTTCAACAATCGCCTTACAATTCATCGCTTCTATCTGATCTTCTATTCTGCGGCGTTCATAAACTGGAAAACTATTTTCATATTTATCCCACACCCTATCCCCATAGGGATGATTGATATCCTTTATTTTTTGTAAATACATAGACAACTTCCTTCCCATGTAAAACAGCTCCCTGGCGCTTAAATTTGGTTAGTAAGAAAATTGACTTTTAATAGATGCGGACGACGCAGACTTTCTAGACTTACGCGGACTTTTTTGTCAGGGGTCAGGGGTGAGGGGTCAGGGCAATGCCTGGCGCATAGCGCCTGACTCCTAACCCCTCACCTCTTTTCATCAGTGGTTATGGCCTGTGACCATGGTGGGTTCTCCTGTAAAAGGCAATGGAGGAAACGCCGGTCGAGCATGTTTTTAAATCGTAATATTTTTTGCGATATATCCATTGCAGTAATTTTATTGTTGATAAATATACATATGTGTAATAAACTAACCATACTGACCAGTCAGTTTAGTTAGTTTATTCCTTAATAAACAAGCAAGGGTTAAAAGAAAAGTTTTCGAACTTATAAAGAGGAAAGGTGGTGGAGGGGAAATCCATTGAATCTGTACGAAAGCAATCTTGGAGAAGACGTTCACTTCGGTGAATAAAAAAAGGGAAAATGGTTTCAGCATCAGCAGCACTTCCATCCAACCAGATGTAGGATTATGAATTCGCTACACTCAATCCGGAACTCGCAAGAAATATTCAAGCCATTTTCCAATCGTCCTTTATCTCAATAACGATATAGATGGAGGTAATTATGTCGAAAGTAATATCAAATTTCAATAGGGACTGGGATAAAAGCTTCGCGACTTATCTCGATGAAAACAAAACGCTCGCGTATATGATGCTGAAAAAAGCGGAGGAGTTTGCCGATTTTGACATTCTGACACATAAAGTCAAAGGCGAATGGGTTTCCATAACATGGAGGTCTTTCGGCGAACAAATACGCGCGGTTGCGAAAGCACTTCTTGAAATGGATATACTGCAACCAGGTGAGATGGCGGGGATATTCTCGGCCAACCGAGCGGAATGGGCGATTACAGACCTTGGTATTCTTTCCATCCGTGCCGTATCCGTACCGATCTATGCAACAAACTCAGCGGAAGAGGCGGCACATATCATCAACGATGCAGAAATCAAGATAATCTTTGTGGGTGACCAGGAACAATACAACCGCACAAAGAAGATAATCCTCGATAACTCCTACCTAAAAAAAATTATCGCATTCGATCGGGACATAAAAATCACAGGCGATGACAGCGTATATTTTGATCAACTCCTCGCGATGGGTCGCACGTCGAAACAGGATAAGAATTTGCAGGAACGGCTGAATACAGCTGATCCTGATGACACGCTGACACTGATCTACACGTCTGGGACGACGGGTGCGCCTAAGGGGGCTATTCACACCAACCGGAGTTTTTTGAATGGAATGTACCCAACGAGCCAGCGATTTCCTGGTGTCGGTCCCCATAATGTTTCGCTCGCCATACTGCCCCTCAGCCATATCTTCGAGCGGATGTGGTCATATGGCTGTATGAGTGTGGGCATACGCATCGCATATTGCCCTGACCCGAAGCAGTTCTTGGAGGTCATGGGGGAGATCAAACCGCACTACTTATGCAGCGTGCCTCGAATTTGGGAGAAGGTATATGGTACCATCCACGAGGGACTGAAGACAGCACCTCCGGCGAAGGCGAAAATGTTTA
>JAYEHK010000011.1:0-6593 GCA_034659475.1 Bacillota bacterium
TACTTTTTTCGCATTGTTTTTATTGCTTAGCTCCTCGCATTTTTTTGTCTTAATTCCTGGGTCCATTATAAAGGATACATCTCTTTTTTTATTAAAATTGACTTCTTATTTTTTTGCTAATGCCTAATATAGAAGATTTACTTCTTTGCACAGATCCTGACCCTGTAAATGGAATTGCTTTATTGATCAGGATCATAATTTTTGTCCGATTATGTCTTTCGTGGGCGGTCATTGCGAATAACAGGAAAGTACTTAGGCGGTGGAACCGGGGAAACGTAGCTGATTGGGAAGATACCTTATTATCCTATTGATGTATTTTTGTTACCATGCAAAATCCTTGAGATATGATGGTTTACAGAAGTTGTTTTGTTAAAAGGAAAGGGGTGCATAGCATGAAGAGAATTCTTGTAACCGGTGCCCTGGGGCAGATAGGGACCGAGTTAGTCACAAAGCTGCGAAAAACATATGGCAATGAAAACGTGATTGCCAGCGACCTGTCAAAGAATGTCCTGGGAGTTCAGTCGGGTCCCTATGAAACTTTAAACGTTTTAGATGCGAAAAGAATTGGCGAATTGGCAGACAAATATAAAATTGATTTGATTATTAACCTTGCTGCCTTGTTGTCTGCAGTAGGGGAGGAAAAACCGCAGTTATTATGGAGTGTGAACATGGGGGGGCTGTATAGTGTCCTGGAGGTCGCCAGGGAAAAAGGGTGTGCGGTGTTTACGCCCAGTTCAATTGCTGCTTTTGGTTCCTCGACGCCTGCAGACCGGACACCGCAGGATACGATCCAGCGAACCACGACCATTTATGGTGTTTCCAAGGTATCCGGAGAGCTGCTCTGTGACTATTACTATAATAAATTTGGCGTAGATACCAGAGGGGTTCGTTTCCCAGGTTTGATTTCCAGTGAAGCACTTCCCGGCGGCGGGACAACCGATTACGCTGTACATATCTACTACGCGGCGCTGCAGGATCATAAATACACCTGTTACATTGACAGGGGAACAAAAATGGACATGATGTACCTGCCTGATGCATTAGACGCGATGCTCGGTTTGATAGAAGCAGACCCATCGAAACTATGCCATCGCAATGCCTTTAATATCACCTCTATGAGTTTTGCTCCTGAAGACATATATGAAGAAATAAAAAAACATATTCCCGATTTTCAAATGGATTATGAGGTTTGCCCAATCAGGCAGAAAATCGCAGATTCCTGGCCGAATTCACTGGATGACAGCGCTGCCCGTGCTGAATGGAACTGGAATCCGCGTTATGACTTAGCCGCAATGACAGCAGATATGCTGGAGAAACTGAGTGTAAAGCTGGCTGTTAAGAAAAATAGCTATAAAGCAGGATAAGATTGTTTGTTGAGCGGGGGATTGCTGAGATCATTTTGGATAGAGGAGGGGAAAATATGTCAAACGTACATGAATTGCAATATTTACAGGAAAAAGTCCAGGGGCTGAAGGACCAGGGCGTGTATCGTAAACTTCCCGTTATGGAAGGACCTAATGAAGCAGAAATTATCCTGAATGGAAAGAAAGTAATTAACCTGTCATCCAGCAATTATTTGGGCTTTGCCAATCATCCCCGCATAAAAAAAGCGGCTATGGAAGCCCTTGAAAAATACGGGGTAGGTGCAGGCGCGGTCAGAACGATTATTGGGAACATGGATATACATGAAAAACTGGATGAAGTGCTGGCTGAATTCAAACGGGAAGAAGCCGTCATGCATTTTAATCAGGTTTTAACTGTAATGCAGGAACCATACAGGCCATCACGGAAAAAGGTGACCTGATCATTTCTGATGAATTGAATCATGCCAGTATTATTGATGGTTGTCGTCTCTCTGCGGCGAAGAAAACAGTTTTTAAACATGCCGATATGGATGATCTGGAGAGGGTGCTAAAAGAAAAGCGCCATGATGATTGGAGAATGGGTGGCGATAATAAACTGTGAATCCTTTTGAACGAGTTCATGTATTCGGGATAACAGTGCCATCTGACGCAAGGGCGACAGCGCAGCCTCCGGTTCATCCAGAATATAGATCCCGTGCCCGAAAAACCGGTTCATAATGGTGGCAAAAAATGATTCTCCATGGGATTGTTCATGTAAAGATCGTCCTCCGTACGAATCGATGATTCGGGCGCCCATTCCTTCACTGTCCAGTTCTTCAATATTGGTAGCGAGGTTATAAAAACTTTCGGCACGCAGAAAAAAACCATCATCGGGCCGTTTTGCTTCTTTGGCGAGTCGTATGAACTGATAGAGCTCGGAATGAGAAGCTCGTGTGGAAAAGGTGAAATTCTTCGTTCCTCCTTCAGGGTTGAATCCCCACGCTATAGCGATTGCTTCCAGTAAAGTGGATTTTCCGGTTCCGTTTTCCCCAACGAGAAAGGTGACACTGGGGTGAAGAGGAAGAACGCTTAACTTGCTGACTGCTGGAAGACAAAAAGGATAGCTGTTGAAGGAGGGGATCTTTTTGCTCAGGAGTTCAACATATCGTATATAAGAATGGTTTTGTATTAAACTCATAATGACTACTTCCTTAAATTAGATTTTGCAGGGGAATCAACAGTTAAGTTAAATATTATGCGCCTCGCACCGGGGTAATGTTACTTTTTTGTTGGATGGTCTGGAGGATTTCCAGTCCACTTCTTCAGGGCAACATAATATTCAGAACAAGCACATCGTAAATATCTTTTGCCGGCAGTAGTAACCGCATGACTTGTACATTCTTTAATGTCAGGGTGTGAGAAGCAATCTCCCCACACTCTTTGTTTTTATTATATACTAAACTACTCATTTACTGCTGATGTTAATCGATATATGAGGCTTCCAAATGAGTTGCTTTTAATTACCACTGGATTAAATCTCGTTTTGTTTTTAATCTATATATAGTGTGAAAAATGTATAAATAATGAGGTGGTAATAATTTTAGTACTTATACCTGTTTTAGTTTTGATGGCTGTTGCTTTCTGTTATCATCAAACGAGCCATATCCAGGTCGATACGGTAAAGGTATCCATAGAAAAACTTCCGGAAGAATTCAATGATTTTACGATTATTCAGATAACGGATCTACATGGAAAATGTTTTGGACAGAACCAGTCACATCTTTTAAATTTGATGGATAAAAAGCACTTTGACATCCTGGTTTTGACTGGAGATATGTTTCGCGATAATGATGAAAAAAACTCTTTGTGTGTGCTGCGGCATATCATTAATTACGTTCACAGCAAAGAGAAAGCGGTCTATTTTGTAGCGGGGAATCACGATCTGGATGGGGACTATGATTATATTTCCAGGACATTACAGCAATGGGGTGTACATGTATTAGATAACCGGTCAGTAACAATTAAACGAAAAGATGCCATGATTCATATCATTGGCATCAAGGATGCCTTGTTTGGTATGGCTAATCTGGATGCTGCTGTTAAGAATGTGAACAAAGGCATCAAGATTTTGCTGGCCCATACTATTTTCAAAAGGGGAGATAAGAGTTTATTTCAAAAGATAAAGCACATGAAGATTGATCTGGTATTGTCAGGACATACACATGGTTTTCAAATCAACCTTTTCCCGTTTTACGTAACGGGTGAAGGGCTGTTCCCGAAATACGTAAAGGGCTTACACAGAATACAACAATCCTATATCTACATTAGTCGCGGCCTGGTAACCAGTGGAGTGCATCTGAGACTATTTTCAAGGCCGGAGCTCACCTTTATTCAATTAGAAAGTGCCTGAAAACCGAATATGTAAAAAGCCCGCTGATGAACAGCGGGCTTTTTTGGGTTGTACTATTCGAAAAATGACACAGTAAGAACGTCCCCCTGTGTCATTCGTCCCCCTGTGTCATTGCAGAAATAATACTATTTTGTACGCTCCTCTCATAGCCATGAGTGAGAGGGGCGATAGTATTAACACGAATCGATTAAATGATTATTCTGTAGGAAGATTGCTTGTTAACCTGTCATTTCCGGCGATGGTGGGGATGGTTCTTTATTCCCTTTTTAGCTTGGTGGATACATTCTTTGTGGCCAGGCTGGGTGCTGATGCGCTGGCGGCCCTGACCTTATGCATTCCGATAGAATTGCTGCTCTGTTCGGTGGGGACAGCTACGGGTGTAGGGGTTACTTCCTTGATCTCTCGAATACTGGGAGAGCATAATGTGCAGATGGCAAATCGAGTGGCATGGCATGGGATCATGATCTGTATGGTTTATGGTTTGCTATTTGCCTATTTTGGTCTTCAAAATATGGATTTTTTATTACGATTCTTCGGTTGTACAGCTGAACTTTATGTACTGTGTAAGCAATATCTTACGGTTGTTCTGTTTGGATGTTTGGTGATTTTTGTACCGCTGTTTGCGGGGAGTATTGTCCAGGGAGAAGGAAATACAGTACTACCGACCATAACTTCGTTGGTGGGGATCTGTCTAAATATTTGTTTAGACCCGATATTTATGTTTGGTTTTGGCCCTATACCAGAAATGGGGCTTCAGGGGGCAGCGATTGCACGAATCCTGGCCCAGATAGGTGCAACAGTATTGATTGTGACCATTATGATTAAACGTCCACTCATGCTGACCTGGTCGGTAAAAAACATCGCTCCTCGTTTAAGCGTTCTTTCCGACATTTATAAGGTGGGATTTCCTACATTGGTCATGGAAATCATTTTTGTCTTTATTATGGTTCTGTTGAACAAAACACTGGTGGGATATAACCATACGGCGGTAGCTGCGCTGGGGGTTTTTATGAGGATTCGGTCTCTGTTTTATCTGCCCATTTCCGGTCTGGCCCAGGGGGTTATGCCCATTGCAGGATTTGCTTACGGGGCAAGAAATTATGATCGGGTCAAAGAAGTAATGATCAAAGCATCTGTTCTTTCCTTTGTTGTGCTCCTTGCGGGATGGTTTTTAATGCAGTATCACTCCATGTGGGTGATGAGCTTCTTTTCAAACGATCCAGCCCTGACGTTTGTAGGTATCAACTGTATGAAACTGGCAACCATCTTCTTGCCTTTCATGGGGCCGATTATTATCCTTTATACGGTTCTCCAGGCGGTTGGACAGGGGGTTTCAGCTATGTGGCTTTCGTTGATTCGCACCCTGGTTTTCTTCCTGCCTGCTATTATTATTTTGCCGCACTATTTTAGCCTGAACGGTGTCTGGCTGGCGTTCTCTATCTCCGAGGGGTTATCTATTTTGTTGGCCTTTGTGTTTTTTGTCAGGTTGTGGAAAGATCTTCAAGATAAACAACGCTATACGGTCATGGTGATGATTAAGCAAAAAACCTTCTGGCAACGGATGAAGATCTGGTTGCAATGGAAATAATAATTAGCCCTTCTGGTAATAATAAAGCTTTCCGCTTTCAATCTGGTAATCGAGTTGCTCCCTGTGATAGAGATAGGCAATAATTGCACCAGTGGTTGACAGGGAAAAATAGTATTCTTTGAAGTCAAAATGCAGGTCTTTGAGAATACTCAGTTCTTCCAGCAATTCTTCTCTTGTTTTAGGCTGTGCCATGAGTTCCAGGGACAAACCAAGATAATGTTTAACATTGGCCCGGTTGATATTTATCAGATCAATGATCTCTGCCTGAGAATAAATCTTGGCTGCATGACTCAGGACGAAAAAGTCATAGTCCAGTTCTGCAATTCTATCATAACTTCTGAGCTGTGCCTCAATGTCAAAGAGAAAGGGCATAGAATACTTTTCAATAATTTCTTCACTGAAAAGCGCATCTCCCAGATAACAAACCCTGTCTCGAGTGCCCAGGGCGATACTTCCTAATGCATGACCGGGCAGGGAGATTACTTCGAATTTTTCATCGTTGATTCTGCTGGTTCCTGGTTCCAGCGTAGAATGTATAATGTTCCCGTGGGCTTTTAAAAAATGGCGTGAAAGTTCTTTGATAGGGCTCGCGCCGTAGAGATATGTGGAAAAGAAAGTGCCATTTTCAATAAAGAACTGTTCTTCTGCAGATGCGTAAATCAAGCACCCAGGATAATGCTCCTGAAAGTACAGGTTTCCCCCGGCATGATCGCTGTGACTATGAGTATTCGCGATATGTTTGATCATCAGACCCCTGTCCTGGACAAGTTCATCAATCTTTCTGGCCTGCTGTTTGTTATCACCACTGTCAATCAGCAGGGTATACTTATCTTTAAATTGAAATACTCCAATATTTGTAGGTGCGGGGATGTAATAACTGTTTCCGTTAATCTTTTCAAGCTGCATAATACCCTCCTTGTCTTCCTATCTTATCATTAAAGGATATAACAATTAAATACAAAAAATGTTATTGCCATTCCAGGCGCAGGGATGAGAAGATAGATAATATGATTTGCTAGATGTAAGAGGGGAAGCAAAAAAGAGGTGACAAGGGGACGGTTGTATGTCCAGCAAGGCTGGCATGTTCAGCGGGAGGTAGTCCCGCTAGGGAAACAAGCAGAATCACTGTAGCTTGGTTAGCAGAGGGGAAAGAAATTGAACCTCTGGAGTCTAATGACAAAGCCGTCCTCGGGACGGTGAGCGAGTACCCGGGCCGCAGCGAAAGCGAACACATAGGTGACCTCGAAACAGC
>JAYEHK010000012.1:0-6585 GCA_034659475.1 Bacillota bacterium
GAAGGGATGTCAATATAATTTCCTCCTCTTACACGGCAGACTATTTCAGTAAGGAGTTAGGGGTGAGGGGTGAGGGGTGAGGAAAATGTTTGACGCGAAGCGTCTAACCCCCTAACTCTTAACCCCTAACCAAAGCTAGGTTAATCCCTGCCGCGGAACGGACCACGTGAGAACGGAAACAGACTCCAAAAGCAAAAAAGGTGCTAGGCTCTTAACTTATTCAGAAAATAAATTAGTTTCCATTACGTATTGCGAATAAGTTAGGAGCCTGGCTCCCTTCATGCAGCGTTACCACCCAATTATCTAGATACGCAGAGTTCCAATATTGTTGGGGTCAGACACCGCTTGTCCCATTCTACACCCTATTCAGTTTTCCAACTAACCAACTGTCCAACTAACCAACTGTCCAACTTTACGTCGCATTATCTGCCAAATGCGCAACAACAAATAGGGACTAAAATAAATCTGGAGGTATATTTCATGGGAGCATTATTTGGAACGGATGGCGTAAGAGGGGTTGCTAATGTTGAGTTAACACCTGAAATGGCCTTTGATCTGGGAAGAGCAGGTAGTTTTGTGCTGGCCAAACAGGATGACAGCGCGCGCCCTCGCATTCTAGTAGGAAAAGATACCAGGTTGTCAGGTGATATGCTGGAAGCAGCTCTTATTGCCGGAATTTGTTCAACCGGAGCAGATGTATTAACCGTAGGTGTGATTCCAACACCAGCCGTCGCATACCTGACCCAGACTTACGAGGCTTCTTGTGGGGTGGTCATCTCTGCATCGCATAATCCAGTTCAGGACAATGGCATCAAATTCTTTGGCCCGAATGGATTTAAGCTGCCTGATGAAATTGAAGAAGAAATTGAAAAGCTGGTCCTGGAAGGCACACGCGATCTTAGCAGACCCGAAGGGCAGGACGTTGGGCGTGTATATGATGTACCGGAAGCATTGAACAATTATCTCACCTTTCTGACATCCTGCTACTCGGAAAAATCAGATCTCAACGATATTACCATTGTGGTTGATTGCGCCAATGGTGCTGCCTACCAGGCTGGTCCCCGTATGTGGAGACGGCTGGGCGCGCGGCTCATTTGTATTAATGATCATCCAAATGGTGTAAATATTAATGATCGCTGTGGATCGACGTACATGAGCGGATTAAAAAACGCTGTCCTACAATACCATGCCGATGTGGGGATTGCCTATGATGGTGATGCGGATCGCTGCCTGGCAGTCGATGAACGCGGCAATGAAATAGATGGTGACCATTTACTGGTGACCTGCTGCCTGGACATGAATCGTCGTGGAAAACTGACTAAGGCTGGGCTGGTAGCTACTGTTATGAGTAATATTGGTCTTGATATTGCCCTTAAAAGAGAAGGCGTTATGATCCACAACTGCAAAGTTGGTGACCGTTATGTGCTTGAAAAAATGCATGAAACAGGAGCAGTTATTGGAGGAGAACAATCTGGACATATTATTTTCCTGGATCATGCGACAACCGGCGATGGTCTCCTGACGTCTCTGAAATTGGTAGAAGTGATGAAGCGCACGGGTCTTCCACTGTCTGAACTGGCCCAGGAGATGGAAAAACAACCCCAGAAGCTGGTTAATATCAAACTGGAGGATAAGGAAAACATCCTTTCCCATACATTGGTTGTTGAAGCCATAAAGCGTGCCGAAGAGAAATTGGGTGAATGGGGTAAACTGGTGGTAAGACCGTCAGGGACAGAACCCCTGGTGCGAATTATGGCCCAGGGACCCGAGCAGTATATCATTGAGGAGGTGATTCAGGATATCAGCAACGCGATCAGCATAGCACAGGTATAACAAAGGTATCTTTAAAAACAAGTGCCCTATAAGGGCATAAAGCGCCTGACCCGGTATGCAAAAAAAATGGATTGCCGGGTGACGAGGAGGGGGTTTATCGATCTTTCGGCGGGTGCCCCCCGGTTAACACAATCGTAAGAATGACGACAAAGACGGTTAGCAATATCCGTTACAAAACGTCATTTAAGTGGAGAAGGCAGGCACGGGCAGGCACGGGGACGGTTCTTTTGCCTGGTTCCAAAGAAATCATCAAAAATTCAATAATGGGCTACAGGAAACAGGCAAAAGAACCGTCCCCGTGCCTGTTCCCCCAGTGCTTGCATAAATACGTTTTAAAAAACCGGAGGTTTATTATATGTGTGGAATTATGGGATATGCCGGTTACGGAAATGCTGTGCCGGTGATCATTGATGGTCTGGCCCGGTTAGAATACCGCGGCTATGACTCAGCAGGAATTGCAATACTACAGGGTGAAGAGATAGATATTACCAAAAAGAAAGGCCGCCTGGCAGGGATGGTCGAGATGCTGGGCGAATTCCCCAAAGCCAATCTGGGGATTGGTCATACCCGTTGGGCAACCCATGGAGTACCCAGTGATGAGAATGCACATCCCCACACCGATTGCAGTGGTCATATTGCCATTGTACACAACGGCATCATTGAAAACTATGCCCAGCTTCGCAAACAATTGATCATAGAAGGGCATGACTTTACCTCTGATACAGACACCGAGGTTTTGGCCCACTTGATCGAAAAACACTACACAGAAGATCTTGAGACCGCTGTAAGGCAGGCCCTTCAAGAAGTACGAGGTTCATTTGCCATTGCTGTAATCAGCAAAGACGAACCCGACCACGTTATCGCCGCCAAAAAAGACAGCCCGCTGGTGGTTGGCCTAGGTGCTGATGAAAACTATGTAGCCTCGGATATCCCGGCAATTCTCGGCAAAACCAGCCGGGTCTATATTATGGAGGATTACGAATTCGTCGTCATTACACCAGATTCCGTAACGATCACCGATTTTGCTGGAAAACCCATTGAAAAAGAAGTGTTTAAGGTGCACTGGGACCCGATCTCTGCGGAAAAAGGCGGATACGATCATTTCATGCTCAAGGAGATTCATGAACAGCCTGCAGCCCTCAAAGAAACGATGCGAGGCGCAATCAAAAACAAATTTGTTGATTTATCGGATATGGGTGTTGATGAGATCTTCCAAGATGTACAGAAGATCTATATCGTAGCCTGTGGAACCGCTTATCATGCCGGTCTCGTAGGTCGCTATGCATTGGAAAAATTGGCCCGAATCCCGGTCGAAACCGATATTGCTTCAGAGTTCAGGTACAGAGATGTCCTCTGGCATCCAAGTTCCGTCATGATCGTCGTCAGTCAATCTGGAGAAACCGCTGATACCCTGGCAGCCTTAAGAGAAGCCAAACGCAACGGTATCAAAGTGCTGGCGATCACCAATGTGGTTGGAAGTTCCGTTTCCCGCGAAGCCGACTGTGTGATCTACACCCATGCTGGACCCGAAATCGCCGTTGCATCGACCAAAGCTTATTCGACCCAGCTCCTGATTATGTATCTCCTAGCCCTGCATCTCGCAAGGGTGAGAAATACAATGAGCGAGCAGGACCTGCGCGTTCTGGTCGAAGAACTCGCGCAGATTGATCAACACGTAGAAAAGGTTCTCGACCAGGAGGATAAAATCAAAGAACTAGCACGAAAATACAAGGATGTTGAGAGCACCTTCTTCCTGGGCAGAGGCTTCGACTATGCCGTTGCCATGGAAGGTGCCCTGAAGCTCAAGGAAATCTCCTATATCCATGCTGAAGCCTACGCTGCCGGCGAACTCAAACACGGTCCCCTGGCCCTGATCGATCACGGTGTCCCCGTACTCTCCCTGATCACCCAGGACCACTTGGTCGAAAAAACCATGTCCAACATCAAAGAAGTCAAAGCCCGCGGCGCAGTCGTCGTTGCTATCTGCAAAACAAATTTACAGGAGGAATGTCAGGAATGCGACGAACAGATCCTGCTTCCCAACGTCGATCCCTTACTATCGTCTATTGTTTCTGTGGTGCCGCTGCAGATATTTGCCTATTATATGGCGATATTTAGAGGCGCGGATGTGGATAAACCAAGGAATTTAGCGAAGTCGGTTACGGTGGAATAGGGAGACGTGAGCATTTTTATCATTTTGTAGTTTCAAAATAATGTTTGATTTTTTACAATAAAGATTGATTCCACTGCGGAAAGTCATATTAGTGAGTTTGAATGTATAAGTGCCCATTGGGTGAAATATTCTTACAGCATTCTCCGCATGGGGTAACACTAACTCCTCGACGAACGGAAAAAGGGGTACAGGGCAAATTCACGTCCATGTTCAACTGCCCTCTCGCCCCGTCCATGGGGCTCGCCCCCTTTTTCCGTTCGTCTTCGCAGAGTGTTACTCCCATGCTCCGCCAACGCTTCCAGAATATTTCACCCAATGGGCACTTATACATTCAAACAGGAGACTTTTAGGGTTTTTGCAGGGGAATCAAGATTGAATTATTACAATAAAGTTTGTATTATTCAACGAAGGCGAAATTTAATTACATTATTATCCCCTCCTCGTTTTGGGAGGGGTTTTGTTTTATTTATTCCTGAAAGAATATTTGATTTAAGCAAAAAATCTCAAAGAAATAATAAAGTCTTAAGAAAATAAGATAAAATCGCAAATTCATATACATTTCTATTATGATTACAAAACATTGTGGTAAAATATAACATGTAGTGCTTAAAAATTGAAATTAGAGGTAAAAAAGAATGGATGTATGCTACAACAAATTATTTAAACTGCTAATTGATAAAGGCATGAAAAAAACCGACTTACGAAAAATAACCGCAATCAGCCCTAATACCTTGACGAAGTTATCAAACAATGAATTCGTTTCAATGGAAGTATTAGTAAAGGTATGCCGCGCATTGGATTGTGACTTTGGTGATATTGTTGAAGTGGTGAAAAGTCCTGATAATGGGTAGAAAACCATGTAAGATTGATAATAGAAAGCATCAGGTGAAATAGACATGCAGAGAAAAGAATACAGTGCAGGAATGGTTAAGCTATCTTTCTGGTTTTCAGAGTTTCGCAAAGTAATTGGCCTGCTTAATAGTGGAAAAACACTGACGGAGATTAAGGCTTTAAATATAGAAGAAAATATCTTCTCAGCTCCGACACAGGCAAGGGCCATTCAGACTTTTAATACAGTTTCCAGCCGTATAATAGGTTTGGATCCGTCGTTATATCAACTGTTTGAGCATTGCGATCTATCGATGCAAAAGTTGATTACACTGATCGCAATCATGCAGACAGACAGTTTATTCTTTGATTTTGTTTATGAGGTTTATCGGGAAAAACTGATTATCGGCAGTGATGAGTTGGCTGATAGCGATATCCGAATTTTTTTCAAGGACAAACAATTGCAAAGTCAAAAGGTTGCGAAATGGACAGATAATACTCTTAAACGGCTCGGCATCTGTTATAAAACAATGCTCATGAAAGCCGATTTAACAGATCGTTCTTCCGGTAACAGAAAAATTCTAAAACCTATTTTAGATAAAGCGTTGGAAGAATGTCTTAGAAGCAACGGCATGGACTTGGTGATTCATGCCCTGACGGGGGTGAGATAAATGGCTAGCCTAGAAGAAAGATTAGACAAAGCAGAGCGTATGATCAAAACAACCAGCTTTCGCCAGAATAAGGGTCTTGGAAATGAAGTCGGTTATTATATCTTTGATTACCAACCCGAAAAAGAATTATTAGTCAGAGAACGAATCGAATATATGAAAGCAAAAAATACAAGGTCTATAGATGGTTTTGATCTGGTGGTCTTTGATCTTTATGATATTGTAATTGATATTTTGGAGCAGGAAGGATTTATGGAGCAATGCTACCAGTTTGAAAAGAAAAAAGGAATGGATCGCATTGTAAAAGCTGTAGGAAATCTGCTGCAGCTCGACAATAATGCCGGCATGATTGTTCAGTATATTCAGGAGCGTATGTCGGAGGAAGCGGTTATATTTCTGACCGGCATCGGAAAATGCTACCCGCTGCTTCGGTCACACAAGGTGTTAAACAACCTACATCAAGCAATTGACAATGTACCGGTGGTAATGTTCTACCCAGGAAAATATGACGGACAGGAACTGGTTCTGTTTTCAAAAATAAAAGACGACAACTATTACAGAGCATTCCGGCTCGTTGATTAGGAGTGTGAGCAATGATTATTAAAGAAATGTTTGTAAAGCCGATTAACCGAGATATTAAAGGTGTTATCAAAGTCGGCCAGGGCGATGCGGCGAATATCCGGCAGGAGCTTGAAGAATATGTCGTGACAAAAGAGCTGCAAAAACACTTTGCGGATTTCTTTGGAAGCTACAAAAAAGGGATCAATGGCAATACAGATAAGATGGGCGTGTGGATATCAGGCTTTTTTGGAAGTGGTAAATCTCACCTTCTGAAAATACTTTCCTACCTGCTTGGCAATATTGAAGTGGATGGAAAGAAAGCAATCGATTATTTTGTTGAGGATAATAAAATAATTGACCCAATAATTCTGGCTGATATGAAGCTGGCGGCCAGCTATGGTGGACCCCATTGTCAAGACAAAAAATCTGCTTGTGTTAAGCAATGTGTCCTCCCTTCATTAGATATTAATTATTAGTTGTAGTTCTTTGATAAATCTATCTTTTTTACCTGTTTTTGGTGAA
>JAYEHK010000013.1:0-26148 GCA_034659475.1 Bacillota bacterium
CTGCCTGTTATAGAAAATTTTTTGATTGAGAAAAAGCACCGTAATCTTTCAGCACCTATTCCAGACAGTACAATTTTGTCTTCTTTTAATAAACGAAAAATTCTTCTATCACATGCACCCAAATTATTAAAATCTCGTTCGATTCCCTGAGTACTAGAAAATGAGCCAGGAATGCAATGTTCCTGACTCATTCATAAATATTCAGGTTTTCTCTTACATTCCCAGTTTACCTGTAACCCGCTGAAGAGACGCTTCAGCACCTGCTTTAACCTCTTCTTCAGAAGCGGTTAAGATCTTCCCATTCAGCATCACTGTTTTTCCATCTACAAGGGTACAAAACACATTTTGGGGTTGCACCTGATAGACCAACTGAGCATAAACAGAAGCTTTACTGTGTGGAGAGCTATGCAGGTAATCCAGATCAATCACTGCAATATCAGCCTTTTTGCCACTCTCAATGCTGCCTATTTCATTCTCCATCCCCATTGCCCGAGCGCCTCCAATGGTTGCCATCTCAAATACCTTCTCCGCCGGCATTGATGTAGGACCATACAGAGGCTTTTGCAGAAAAGCCGCCAGCCGCATTTCCATAAACATGTTCAGATTATCATTGGACGGTGCACCATCTGCACCCATCCCCACACTGGTCCCCTGTATGATATACGGCCAGATGGGGGCAACCCCTGACGCTAGTTTCATATTACTTGATGGACAATGAGCTACATGCACCCCACGATCATGGATAACCTTCATTTCTTCCTCATCCACGTGAATACAGTGGGCCAGAATGAGCCGGTCATTACACAAACCCAGCGAATCAAGATAGAGAATATTTCTCATCCCGCGTTCCTTTTCCACCAATTCTATTTCAGATCGATTTTCAGAGGCATGAGTGTGGACAGCTACATGGTACTGCGATGCCAGTGACTGCACCTCCCGCAGCATCGTATCGGAACAAGAAGGAACAAAACGGGGACAAAATGCATAGCGAATCCTGCCGCTATCTTTCCCATCCCATCGCTCCAGCAGATCCACACTTTCCTGTAATGAAACGTCAGTATCTTCCCGTAAGAGAGCTGCATTTAACTCCCCGTGATCCATCATACACTTCCCGCCCAGATAACGTATTCCGATCTTTGATACGGCTTCAAAAATCGAATCTGTATGATGAACAGTCCCCATATCAATCAACGAGGTCGTTCCTCCCCGCAACAGCTCTGCACTTCCCAAAAGCGATGAATAATAAAGCGATTCAGCATCATGCCCTGCCTCCAGCGGCCAGATTCTCAGGTTCAACCAGTCAAGCAGCTCCAGGTCATTGGCCATCCCCCGAAAAAGCGTCTGACACAGGTGAATATGCGTCTGAATCAGTCCTGGGATAACCAATTGTCCCTCTGCATCAATAACAATATCGTCCGGTCCCGGTTCAAAGCACCCTATCCCGACAATTCGATCTTCCTGAATGAGCACATCGGCTTTGGCAATATCTCTGTTCACATTCATTGTGATTATCGTTCCATTTTTAATGATCGTTGCCATAAACAATTCCTTTCAATAAAATCATCTTCCTCATTAATACTAGTTTTTGATAAGTCCAAAGTCAAAATTTTCAAGGATTAACTCAATAGTCGCATGAAATTGCTAAATATGTAACGAATTTAACCAGCAGCCTTATTATTGAACGATAGGTAAACATACTTATTGTCAATATTTTATTTTCACACTATTTCATTGACACCAACTGCAAATCCCTCTATAATAAAAAAGCACGATTTAGACATGCGGATGTGGCGGAATTGGCAGACGCACCAGACTTAGGATCTGGCGTTGCGAGACGTGGAGGTTCGAGTCCTCTCATCCGCACCATAAGAAAAATTGGGAGGTTTAAGCCTCCCTTTTGTTTTTTCTGTTTTGCATTACTTTATTAAAAACCCACCAGGTACAATTAACCCATAAAATCAGCTTATTACGTTAATATGCAGCAAAAATCATTGTACAAGCAAATAGACTCTGAAAATGCTTAGTTTAAAAGTATAATACAAGACTATTGTATGTATTACGTTTTTTACAATCTACCTTTTTTAGAGTAACATGGATATTATATTTGCCTTATACTCGATATTTCAACAATACTTATTGAGTATGTCATTTGTCTTTTAGGTGAAAAATAGGAAAGGAGACATAAAAGAAAGTAATTACATCATCTAAAATTGTATATAGAATGTACATTTTAAAATAAGCAGATATGCACACACTCTCATTTTATCTTAATACTATTAAGAGGAGGTTTTCAAGTGAAAAATACAGGTAAATTTATTTCATTACTAGGTCTTCTATTGGTAAGTCTGATGCTGGTAGTTGGTTGTGGAGGTTCCGCTGATAATGAAGACAGTAAGATGATTAAGATTGGTCAAGCTCCCTATGATTATGAAGTTCCTTTTATTGAAATAACCAAGCAAATTGCTGTTGAACAGGGCTATGAAGTAGAAGTAGTACAGGGTGACGTTGGTTTTATGTTTTTGTCGCTGACACAGGGAGATACTGATATGTGGCCAGGGGTGTGGCTCCCCTCCATCCATGATACCTATCAACAAAAGTATGGTGACAAGTATGAATTGGGTAGTGCCATTTTCTCTGATGCTCCTGTTGGTTGGGTTGTTCCGAAATCTATTGGTATAGATTCTATTGCCGACCTTAAAGGGAATGAAGATGCGGTGAACGGTAAGCTTATTGGGTTTGAACCCGGATCTGGTATGATGCAGGTCAGTCAGGATGTCATTGAAGGCTACGGACTGGATATTGAACTGGTTTCAGGGACGGGCGCATCTATGATGGCAGAGGCAGATTATGCGATCAAGCATGACGAACCAATTCTGTTCCTGGGATGGCGTCCACATACAATGATGCGTAAGTATGATGTTAAAATCCTTGAAGATCCCATGGGTTACTGGAAACTTGACAGTGAATACTGGGGCATTCGCAAAGGATTAGAAGAAGACGCTCCTGACATGTATAACTACTGCAAGAATTTCAAAATGAGCATTGATGATACGGAAGCATTCCTTTATGGTTATCAAGAAGAAGACAAGGATATCGACACCCTGGCTAAAGACTGGATTGAAAAGAACCGTTCTGAAATTGATAGCTGGTTAGGAAAATAAGTTTTTTTAAATAGCCGAGGAAAGGTATATTAATGAATATTATTGAGGTGCACAATTTAACTAAAGTATTTGGCAAGCATCATGAAAAAGCTCTGGAACTTTTAAATAAAGGATTTACAAAAAATCAGATATTGGAAGAAACCGGTCAAACCATAGCTGTTAACGACGTGTCTTTTTCAGTTGAAGCAGGTGAATCTTTTGTGGTAATGGGTCTTTCCGGCAGCGGAAAATCGACCTTAATTCGTTGTCTGAATCGCCTTATTGAACCGACTTCGGGCAGTATAGTTATTAACGGCAACGATGTTACAAAGATGGTCCAGACTGAATTGCAGGATTTGCGCCGCAAAAAAATAAGTATGGTTTTTCAGAGCTTTGCTGTTTTTCCGCATAAAACGGTGCTGGAAAATGCCGCCTATGGACTGAAAATTCAGGGCCTTTCCGTAGCAGAGCGGGAGAAAAAGGCCTACGAAGCTTTAGAACTAGTGGGTTTAAAGGGGTGGGAAGCTTCCTACCCGGCTCAGCTTAGCGGAGGTATGCAACAGCGGGTTGGACTGGCCCGTGCTCTGGCTACTGAACCAGAAATTCTATTGATGGATGAAGCGTTCAGTGCGCTGGACCCCTTGATCAGAAAAGAAATGCAAAATGAGCTCCTGGAATTACAAAACAAAATGAATAGAACCATTGTCTTTATCACACATGATCTTGATGAAGCTTTGAAGTTGGGCGATCGAATTGCATTAATGAAAGATGGAGATATTGTGCAAATAGGCACTCCGGAAGAAATATTAATGTCCCCGGCTACCCGTTATGTTGAAAAGTTCGTTGAGGATGTTGACCGTTCGCGGGTACTCACAGCAGAAATGGTAATGAAAAAGCCTACCGTAGTGGTTATGTTACCCAAAGACGGTCCCCGGGTCGCATTGCGCAGTATGGAGGAAAACGGTATTTCCAGTGTTTTTGCCGTTGATAAGGAACGCCATTTACATGGCCTTGTAATGGCTGAGGATGCTTTGCAGGCAGTGGAAAATAATCAAAAAGATCTGGAGAAGATATTGCAGCATGACATATCTACTGTACTTCCGGATACCCCTTTAAAGGACATATTTGCACTGTTATCCGGAAAGAGTGCGCCCCTCGCTGTGGTAAACGAGGACAAAAAATTATTGGGTGTCATTGTACGCGGTTCTGTTATGGCCAAACTTGCAGAGGGGGGTACATTTAATGATTGAGTTTGTTATCCCGCTTGCTGATTGGGTTAATGTAATCTTCGAAGTAATCAGTTTTCATATAAGCCCGGTAATGAGATCCTTAAGTGCATTCTTAGAGGTCATCATCAGACAGTTTGAAGCAGCACTGCTCTGGCCGCCAGAAGCTGTCGTTATGATTTTGATAGGTTTAATCGTTTGGCGTCTGGCCGGTACCCGTCTGGCTATCTTTGCTGTGCTGGGTCTTCTCACCACCTTCGGCATGCAGGTGTGGGATGAAACGATGGCTACCATTGCACTTGCTCTTTCCGGAACAGCTGTTTCGTTGTTATTTGGAGTACCATTAGGCATTTTAGCAGCACAAAATGACACAGCAGAAAAAATCATACGTCCAATATTGGATTTTATGCAAACGCTCCCCAGCTTTGTTTACCTGATCCCAGCAGTAATGTTCTTTGGGATGGGCAAGGTAGCAGCGCTGGTAGCAACAATGATATTTGCTATGCCTCCGGCAGTACGTCTCACAAATCTTGGCATACGCGAGGTCTCCCGAGAAATGGTAGAAGCGGCTCGAGCCTTTGGATCCAGCAGATGGCAAACGCTGACAGATGTACAATTGCCTTTGGCTTTGCCCACCATTATGGCTGGTATAAACCAGTGCATCATGATGTCGCTGGCTATGACCGTTATTGCTTCAATGATCGGGGCAGGAGGACTTGGCCTGGTCGTTTTACAGTCCATGCAGATGCTTGATATCGGCATGGGAACAGTAGGTGGACTAGGTATCGTTATCCTGGCTATTATTCTTGACCGTATGACAGAAAGTATAGCGAAAAAACAGGAAGCCAGCAAAAAAATTAATTAGAAAATCAACGCACTGCTCGACACGGGGTTCTATTCCCCGCATTTATACCATAATAAAAATGGGGAGGTTAAAAGCCTCCCTTAATTTTTTCGCCAACGTATAAGCAATAACAAGTGTACAACTTCCCTTTTTAAACCCGAAATCTAGCATAACGCATTTCCTCATCCCGCTCCTCTATTCTCATACTATGAATGCAAATGAGAAGACATCCGCAAGCCTGCAAGTTTTTGAAATGTCTCACTCCACGTATTGATTAATCATATTAATTTAGTTAACATGTTAATTAATAAGTCGTTAATCTTCTACTCAATAATCAGATCTGTTTAGTCTATAAAAGAATAATCCAACAATTATATTGAAAAGAGAGGGGCGAAAATATGGGAGAATGGAAAAGTACGGCCTGTATTCTCTGCGCACAAAATTGCGGTCTGGAAGTGTACGTGGAGGATAACAAAATTGTAAAGGTTCGCGGTGAAAAATCTAACCCCAGAAGTAAGGGATATGTCTGCCGCAAAGGGATGAACATCGCCTATCATCAACACACCAATCAGCGTTTAACACATCCATTGAAAAAGGTTGGTGATTCCTATGAACAGATTTCCTGGGAGCAGGCCATAAAAGAAATTGCGGAGAAACTACAATCCGTAAAGGATGAATATGGTCCTCGTTCCATTGCTTATATGGGAGGCGGCGGACAGGGCTGTCACTTTGAAACAGCTTTTGGGCTTCAGGTTTTTCGAAAATTAGGTTCACGCAACTGGTACAATGCACTTGCACAGGAACTGACCGGCGAATTCTGGGCTCAAGGCAGAGCAACCGGCAAACAGTATCTATTTGCTATCTCTGACGACGAACGGGCAGACATGTTCTTAGCCAGTGGATGGAATGGTATGGTCACTCACCAGATTCCCAGGGCCCCACTGGTTTTAAGAGAGTTTTCCAAAAACCCTGATAAGCTTCTGGTGGTAATTGATCCCCGTAAATCAGAAACCGCACAGATTGCAGATATCCATCTCCCCATTCGTCCCGGCACAGATGCACTCCTCATGCGGGCTATGATTACAATCATTTTGGAAAATAACTGGCAGGATACAGACTACATTAACCAGTATGTCAGTGGATTTGATAAAATCCTTCCCTGGTTCGAAGGCTTTGATGCCAGGGAAGCAGTCCGGGTATGTGAGCTCGATTACGAACAGGTAAAAGAAGTCGCCCACCTCTTCGCTACACGAAAATCATGTTTTCATGCAGATCTGGGAATCTTGATGAACCGGCACAGTACGGCCACTTCCTATTTACAGGTGATTCTTCAGGCAGTCTGCGGCAGGCTCTGTGTACCCGGCGGGAATGTGATTCCTCCATACCTGCTGCCACTGGGAGGACATTCTGATGAAAGAAATGCAAAAACCTGGCGAACGCTGGAAACGGATTTTCCAATGATCATGGGCATGTTCCCTCCCAATGTAATGCCCGAGGAAATCATGAGTGAACATCCTGAACATCTGCGCGCCGTTATTGTCACACAATCGAATCCGCTGCGTGGTTTTGCCGATACCAGCGCCTATGAAGAAGCGTTTGAAAAGTTGGATTTCTTAGTCACTATGGATATAAATATGACAGAAACAACCCGCCTGTCGGATTATATATTACCCTCCCGTTCTGCTTATGAATCCTGGGATGCATCCTATTTCTCCTGGAACTGGCCAGAACTCTACTTTAAGATGCGTCGTCCGGTTGTAGAACCCGAAGGAGAGCCATTGGAGATGAGCGAATTCTGGGTTCGTCTGGCTGATCAATTGGGCTTTATTCCGCCTATTCCTGATTCACTCTACCAGGCGGCCAACGGTTCTCGTAAAGAATATGCCCAGGAACTGGGCACCTATTTCTCTCAAAATCCCGAAGCGGCAAAAATAGCCCCTTTTATTCTCGCAAAAACCCTTGGCAAAGCCATGGGTTCAATAAATCTATCTACTTTATGGGGAGTCCTGCTGCGTCTATCCAAACGTGTCCGTAAAGATGCGGTCAGGGCTGGCTTCACCGATGGTCCGTGGTTAGGTGATGACATCTTTCAGGCCATTGTGGACCATCCGGAAGGGTTATGGATTGGCCAGAGCAATCCCGATAACATGACCATGCTGCGGACCGAAACCGGGTTGCTTGAAATCTTTGCCCCGGAAATGGATGAATGGATCAGAAGCATTGAACCCTCCTCTGAAGAACAGGCATTGAAGAAAAACGAAGAGTACCCCTTTATAATAATGTTAGGCAGGCATACCCCCATGAATATGAACTGTATGATGCGAAACCCTGAATGGAACCAGGGGAAACGCGCCTGCACACTGGCTATGAATCCAATAGATGCAGAAAAAATCGGAATGATAGATGGACAGATGGTACAGGTCACCACCGAAGCAGGCTCGGAAAAAATTGAATTAGGAATAACCAGTGAGGCCAGACCTGGACAGGTTATGGTCCCCCAGGGCTTTGGTTTGGAGTACAATGGAGAGGTTTATGGAATGAATGCAAACCGTCTGGCCAAAAATACCCATAGGGATCGACTTGCAGGAACACCCTTACATCGCTTTGTGCCCTGCAAAATAGAACCTGTAATCGAATAATAGGAGGCAAATCAGTGTATAAAGTCGTAACAGCAGATGCCGCAGGACTAGTACTGGCTCATGATATTACGCGTATTATCCCCGGCGAAAAACAGTTCCCTGTTTTTCGCCGGGGCCATATCATTCAGGCAGAAGATATTGCCGTGCTGCTTGAAATGGGAAAAATTGAAATCTATGTAGGAGACCCTCCCCTTGGTGAAATACATGAAGAGGAAGCCGCCTTAAGAATTGCATCCAGTGCCTGCGGCCCAGATCTAACCTGGGCACAACCATCGCAGGGAAGACTAAATATCAAAACAGACCAGAAGGGTCTGTTAAAAATCGATGTCAATCGGTTGAAGCAGGTCAATAGCTGCAACGGATTTGTTTTAGCCACATTGCACAACAACTGCACGGTCGATAAAGATCAAATTATTGCCGGCACAAGGATTGTGCCGCTGACAATTCCAGAAGACCAGTTAATCACAGTGGAAAAAATCTGTTCTAGCCCAACTCCGCTTATTGAGGTTAAGCCTTTTAAGGTACACAAAGTTGGGGTCGTAACGACAGGCAATGAGGTTTTTCAAGGAAAGGTGAAAGATGCTTCTTATCCTATGTTGAAAAAAAAACTTGAACCATTTGGCCTTGCAATAATGGAACAGGTAGTGGTGCCAGATGATCCAAGAATAATTGCAAAAAATATTAAATTAATGCAGAATAAGGGTATGGAGTTAATTGTTGTTACGGGCGGTATGTCCGTTGACAGCAATGATACAACACCGCAGGGCATCGAGCAATCTGGGGCTGACATCATTCAATACGGTGTTCCTGTGCTGCCAGCCTCTCAATTCCTCCTCGCATACATGGGCGATACGCCTGTGTGTGGTCTTCCCGGAGGCGCACTGGTAAGCAGAATCACTACCTTTGACATCCTGTTGCCCAGATTTATGGGCAAAGATCGTATTGAACGAAATGATCTGATTGATTTGGGACACGGGGGTCTGTGTTCCGAGTGTAGCATCTGTTCGTACCCCAAATGTCCATTTGGAAAAAACTAAACCTGATGCGTTGGGAGAAGTGACATCATGCAGCTTAATCTAAAATTAGAAGAAGCCAGAACATTACTGCTGACAAACTGCAGACGATTAGAAAAAGAATGGATTCCATTACTGGAATGTAATCAGCGCATAGCCGCTGGTGCTTTGTCTGCCATTAGCCCTTTACCTGCGGTCTCACAATCAGCCCGGGATGGTTATGCTATCAACCAGCACGGTGATATGAATTGTTTTAAAAAATACACCAATCGTAGCCACGCACATGAAACGCAACTCCCTCCAGGTTATGCATGGGAAGTTATTACAGGTGAGACATTGCCTTTGGATACCACTTCAGTTGTTCCCCTAGAAGAGCTTGAGGTAAAAGAAGATTCCATCCAGATCATTAGCCATATTAATATGGGGACCTACATGAAATTGACGGGAGAAGATTTTAAAACGGGCGATATTATTCTTTCGGAAGGCCAGGTTATCACACCCGGTATCATCAGTCTTCTCGCGGCCTATGGACTGCAAACTGCTCCAGTCCGTAAAAAACCAAGGGTTTCAATTTTAAGTCTGGGTGAAAATATTGTGCCTGTTCATCTTGAACCCGGTTCCAGAGAATATCGTGACAGCAACAGCCCCCTGCTGGCCTCTCTGGTAAGTCTTAAACAGGGTGAAATATCAAACCTATCTTCTGCCTATGGAAAAAGTGAATCAGAAGTTCAGAAATTAATGCTACAATGTGTAGAATACTCAGATCTCGTGATCACAATAGGTGGCACCTTTTCTGGGATATACGAAGAAGCTCGCCTGTTGTTTGAGTCCATTGGCGCTGATGTTTTATTCTGGGGAATTCCCATTCAACCAGGAAGCCATAATGGTGCTGCGGTGTTGCATGATACGCTCCTGCTCTCCCTTCCCGGAAACCCTGCTGCCTGTGCTGTTGCCTACCACCTGCTCGCAGCACCGGTAATAAATAAACTGCACGGACTGGATGTTTTGCCAGAGCTGCCAACCATCAAGGCTACCTGCCAAAGCACCTATACAAAAAAAATTGATGCCAGGCGATTCATAAGAGCACAGGCACGATGTATGGAGCATGGCTGGGAAGTTCTTATTCTTCCAGGGCAAAAACCGGGCATGATTCGTTCTCTGCTGCAGTATAATGCTTTAATCGATTTACCTGTGGGGCACCCTCCGCTCCAACCAGGATCACCTGTTAATATTTTGCTTACAATGGCTAATAATCATTATTGAACGGGGGTACAGCATGCAAGACTTGAATGATCTTTGGTGTTTCCGTCTGGGTTCCCTGAGCCGAAAAATATATAGGTATTATAATACCCATTTTAGTGAATATAACATCACCCTGCCACAGTCTTTTGTATTGTTTGATCTGCTCAAACATGATGGCAGCAGCATCAAAGATATTGCCGCCCGGGTACAACTTGATCCGCCTGCGGTCACTAATTTTGTAGATCGGTTGGTTAATGAAGACCTGATGTTACGTAAAGAAGACCCCTCTGACCGACGCAGTGTAAAAGTATTTCTTACCCAGAACGGAAAAGACAAGGCCAAACAATTACTGCCTATTGCAGTTGAATTTAACAAACAGATGAGAAATGCGATGAAAAACACAGATGCCGACGCATTCGAACATGCACTTTCCATTCTTGAAAAGACGCTATAAAATAGCAAACGAGTGACAGGGGGACGGGGTGAGACCACTGAAAAAGTCGGTCTGGGTGCAGGGGTATACATAAATATACTTGCGCCCAATCTCCGCATGGACAACATCAACTGCTTGTCGATTGGCTCCAAGGGGACCGGGCAAATTCACGTCCAGATGACACAGGGGGACGGTCTTGGTGTGTCATTAATAATTTGGGATCCACAGTTTTCTTCTCATCAGACTATTGTATTCCGTCCATTCGCTATCCCCCGCCTGCCTGACCAGATTAACCGCCTGATTGATCCTGGCTGATGCCAGATCAGCCTGACTCAGGATAATTGCTTCGACAGTTGACGGCTCTTCCAATGCACCCCATTCCTTTAACCCATGGTGACTGACCAGCATATGTTCAAGCACCAGCGCAAGTGCTTCAGGAAAAGACTCTAACTGTGCGATTTCAGCCTTGAGTCGATCCCGTCCCATAACAATATGGCCCCCTGTCAAACGCGCGCGTTCTACAATCGGGAACCCGGGTAAGCACTGGTATTCATCCACTTTCCCCATGTCATGAATCAAGGCACCGGTGGTCAACAAATCCCGATCGACTTCTGCCGGATACTGCGAAGCAAACACCCAACAAAAACGGGCAACCTCCAGAGAATGTTCCAACAGACCTCTCACATACGCATGATGAACATTTTGGGCTGCTGGACTATTTGAATACTGCGTAAGAAACGGTTCAGTCAAAATACCTCGTAACAAATCATGCATAAAAACATTTTTTACACTGGTGATGGCTGATTCCAGCTGCGTTTGAAGAGCTTTGGCGGACACCGGACTGGCAGGGAGAAAATCCTCCAAATCGTATTCGCCATCAAAACACCTGCACTCCTTAACATTTAATTGCAGCTGCTGATTATAAGCCTCAACTATCCCAATCAACTGAATAATATCCCCATTGGCCAGTTGACTTAAACACTCTTTTGCCAGTTCTTCATCCCACAGTTTCGACTCAATACTGCCGGTTCTGTCGATTGCCTTAAAGCGCAAATACAGCTTATCATTTTTCGTTCTCGCAGAGGATAAATCAGCAACCGAGAACAAACCACTTACCTTTTCACCTGCACTGAACTGTTTAACCCATTGTTCTTTCATATATCGATCATCCTTAAACTTTTTCTTCAGAGTTCAAGATGTGCCGAGAAAATTCCTGCCATCTTTACCTCATACAAAATTATTATTCAATATTCTCAAAGTATTTTGTGAAACAATTATCAAAGAAGGATTTAGAAAATTATAGTATAATTACTTATTTTAAGCATCATTGCGTGTTTTTTGTTAATTTAACTAGATTTTTCGGAGGTGTTATATTGTTGTACTGGCAACCAGAGATCCTATACCTGTTATTTGTGAATGGTTTAATATGTTTAATCTTAACCCTATTGCTTTTTAAACTGTCCGACAAGCAATCATTATCGTGGTATTACGCCTGGTTTTTCGCTTTTTTAGGAGCCTCTTTCTGGTTGAAAGGGTATACTCACCTGTATAGTCAGTCCCCTGCAACTCCTTCCTGGCCCAATCTTATTGCTGTATTATCATTCTTTTTTTTAATCGAAGGAACCAGAAAAACACTGTCAAAGAACGACAATAAGCCGTTAATGTTTTATTCCGTTTTGTTAGCCACCATGGTTGGAATTGCTCTATTGAATAATTCTTTAGCACAGGGTTTTCGCTTTTTTGGGCTCTATGGAGCACTTCTCATACTGGGAAATGCGTGGATAGAACGCAAGCAACTTCACCATCATGCATACCCATTATTCTTTCTCTTCCTGCTGGTTGCCAGCACCATCATACTAGTTCCCGATACATCTTCACCGTTTTTCCTATCAGTTACCTATGAGAACTTTACCCGTACTACAGGAATATCCGCACCCTTCCTGTGGTTGATATTACTCCTCTTCTGTCTTTCATCTTATTGGTTCAGTTTCCTAGTCGATTTTAAAGACGAGTTTGAAAATGAATTAAATCCCCATCCATTAACGGTTCATTCAGCTTTGTGGATATTTCTATCCGTTTTCTTGATGATTATTATCACTGGATGGTTGTTAACTGAAAAACTGGCTCACATAGCTACCTGTGAAACCCAAAAAGACATATGCAGCATTGAAAAGCACCTGAAAACAACCTCTATGACACTGTATCTTTGTGAACAAACCGCTAAATGTATGGCACAGTCTCCATGGATCGCACCTGCGTTAATATCTAATACGCCTCAAAATATTTCCAGAGCAGAGGCTGTTCTTGATCGTTATTGTGATATGGCATCAGCCTACAACTGCTCATTGGCAAACCTTTTTGGAAAATCGATCGCGTCTACCCAGAACGCCCATCTCAGCGAAGCGTCAAAACCAGGTATACAAGCAGTTCTGGAGGGGAAAACGGGCTGCAGTTTCTTTTTTGATTGTCAGTCTCACATCTACACCGTTAGTCAACCGGTATACGATGACGATTCTCAAATCATCGGTGCTACCGTTGTGCAAATCCTCCCCGAGGATTTTATAGAGGAATTAGAACAACAACCCCTGGTTTTCCTTATTGATGAAAAAGGGCATGTTCTGTTCCCTGATTCAGAAACATTGAGACTGCTTACGTATGAAACCCCAACCTCCTTATTAAACATCAGTAATAATGGGCAGTATAGCATTAATCTTGAAACAATCCGCCAGTTGGAACGCTCTGACCTGTCGAATAACCATCTGGCATCAAGATTCTATCTAAATGCACATTCCTGGTCAGTAGTTCTCCTTACACCAATGCAAACGGCTTTATACGCCCGTCTCCTGGGAATATTTCTTACATTCATGCTGGCTATTTTCTTTCTTCACGTTGTTCAGCGAATTTTCAGTTCAATAAAAGATTTAAACCGAATTGCGTCTTCTGAAAAACGGTTTAAGAACCTTTTTGAATATGCCCCAGAGGCCATATTAATTGTCAGAACATCAGATTTGTCCATACTAGAGGCTAATCCACTGGCAGAAAAAATGCTGGCCTGCAGCAAAAAGGATATTTTGTCCAAACGGTTTTATGATTTGTTGGCCGAGGGTTACGAATCTCCATTGCCCATTTTTAATCCGCGAGAAGAAAATTGGACTTCTCACTGCAAACTAATAAGAAATAATACAGACGAACTTGACGCTAAGATTTTCAGTACCAATCTTAAATACAATAGACAGGATGCATATTTAGCATTTATCCACGATTATAAGCAACAGGAAAAATTAGAAAGACGTATGGCACAATTGGATCGACTGGATATGGTCGGTCAGGTTGCAGCTGGTTTCGCCCACGAAATAAGAAATCCATTAACTGCAATTTCTGGTTTTCTGCAGCTGACAAAGTATGTTTCAACCCCTGAAAAACTGGAAGAACACTGCGCCATCATGCTGGAAGAACTGGATCGTGCGAACGGCATTATTACCGAGTTTTTGTCCCTTGCCAAAGACCAGCCTCCTATTTTAAAACCCCAGAGCCTTGATAAAATCATTCAAACCATTGCACCTATCTTACAGGCTCATGCAACCAGCAGTGACAAAAACCTCATTCTTTCCCTGGAAGACACGCATTCAATTATGATAGATGAATCAGAAGTTCGCCAGCTCATCTTAAATCTTGTTCGCAACGCCCTTGAAGCTATCCCAATTGAGAAATCAGTAGAAATCTCCACGAACGAAATAGGCAATAAAGTGCTTTTGATAGTACGGGATGAAGGCCCTGGAATACCTGCTGAAATGCTTGCTCAATTAGGCACTCCTTTTCTTACCACCAAGGAAGCGGGTACCGGTCTGGGCCTGGCAATTTGTTATCGTATAGCAAAGCGTCACAACGCAGTGATTGATGTGCAGAGCAAAGAAAACGGCACAACCTTTTCTATCATTTTCCCACTTCACATAGACCCTGAAAAAAGGTGACCAAACAGGGGCGGTGTATTCGCTTCTGAATACACCCTGTAGGCTTTGCCCCCATAGATCACCTTAATCAACAAACCTCTGAATTACACACGCTCTTATTTTATTCAGTGTATACCCATTTCGCTTTTTCCATCCCCAATATTTTTATATTTTATCTTAAATTCCTTGTTACTACTCAGCCGTGTTAATCTGTGCCCGAAGGGTCCGTGTAATCCGTGTCTATTCTTTCCAACTGACCAACTGACCAACTAACCAACTTTATGCCGCATAATCCGTCAACTGCGAAACTTGAGTTATTATTTTGTCAATAGCAGAGTAGTAACAATTCCTTTATTATGCCGAAAATCTTATCCGATCAATGAAATCATTTTTTCAAAACCGGGAATATCACCCTTAAACTGCACATAGGGAGCCATTAAATCGCAGGTTTTCCCATCTACAAATGTAAATACAATCCGCTTTAATCCAGGCTTCCCATTAAAATAATCATAATGTTTTTCCGTACGAATAATATGCTTTAATTCAAAGATAACAAAAAAAAGCTCGTCCGCATTCATTTCCTGCCTGATTAGTACACCTTCTGTAAGAAACCAATTTACTTCTCGGGTTCCCCCGGAAATATTTTTTCTAGAAGCACGATACCAGGTCCTACACGGTCCCTTTCCAGTCAACACCTTTTGAAGTGCAGGAACCACAAGGTCCCCTGCATATAAATCCAATCGTAATTGCTCCCAGTTTAGTCCTGCTTCATTCATATTTATCACCCCTATTTGGAAAAATTCTCTTTAAATATTGCAAAATCCTCTATTTTTTAAAAATAAAATCATGCATTGACTAGATGAGAGCAAAAAAAAACGGGGTCCAAAGGACCCCCAAATATTTGCATTTTATTTTTTAGCCGTACTTGTTTCCGGCGCTTCAATATTTAATTTCTTGCCGACGTTAGTGAATTGCACTTGAATCTCCAACCGGGTTTTTTCATTGTTCTTATTAACAGCAGTTAATTCTGCCTTTTTAACATAATTTTTCTTATAATCAATCCAAAATAGATATTCAAACTCTTTCCATAGATTTTCTAACAACTGACTTTCAACCGAAGGCTTGCATCGTACCTGCAAACACTCCTGACCCTCTACTTCTTCAAAGCCAATTTTTTCTACTTCGTTGACGCTTTTAAATCGAAAATTGGCTAGGGGATTTAACTCCGAGATAAGAAGATCTTCTGAATTGGCCGTTCCGCTTTCAATCACAAGCCATTTATCCGCAAAAGAATCGTAGTTATAGATGGTCCCATCAATATAATAGATATCTATGGGTGTGTTTACCATCTCCCCCTTTATGTGCGTATTTCCGCTTTCCTTTTCTCCCGCTACCTCACTAATCACCTCCCTCCGATCCCCAATCATGAATTCTGACTTCAGACTGTATTTGAAACTCTCAGTGGAAGCCATTTGCTCTAACGATGCTTGAAGTTCCACGGAAGCTTCAAGCTTGGACTTTTCGTAATAATCCGCAATCGTTTGGGCACTGGCCAGCAAAGCAATCATTAACAACAGTATTATTCCTATGATCCATCTGCGCTTATTAATGGTTCCCACCCCCGATGTTTTCTCCCACCTACGGTCATGTCATTGATAATACATAGTATTAAAGCAATTCTTCATATATACCGTTTTACCAGGAGAAATATATTCCAGAGCAAGAAGATATACAGTATACTGTAAATATAATATTGCCTTTATTCGGTATGTATTTTTTAAGTATCCAATATGTTGGGAGGAAATTTGTTTTGTTTAAAACTTATCAGGACGTTGTTGACTATTGCAGTAAAAACCAGATCAAGATGATCGATTTTAAGATGATTGACCTCATGGGCAGATGGCGTCATCTAAGTATTCCTACCGCCCGTTTTACCCCAGACACATTAAAGTACGGTATCGGCTTCGACGGGTCTAACTACGGTTTTGCTCCGATCGAGAAAAGCGACATGGTATTTATTCCCGATATCACCAGCGCTGTACACGATCCTTTTACAAAGGTTCCTACATTAAGCATGATTGGTGACGTTTTTGTCATTGCTGAACCTGACAATTACAGATTCGAACAGGATCCCAGGGCAATCGCTACCAAAGCCGAAGATTTCATGAAATCTACAGGAGTTGCAGACGAAATGAGAATCGGCCCAGAATATGAGTTCTACATCTTTGATCACGTCAGTTATGAATGCTCTCCACAGCGAACTGGTTTTACCATCGACGCTGAACAGGCCATCTGGAACAGCGGGGAAGATGAATTCCAGAATCTAGGCTACAAGGTTCCGTTAAAATCGGGATACCATATTGCCCCCCCACAGGATGTTCTTTACGATCTAAGAGCACGTATGTGTTTGTTGATGGAAGAGAACAATATTCCTGTCAAGTATCATCATACCGAAGTCGGAGGCCCGGGTCAGCTGGAAATCGAAGTGGAATTTGCGGGTATGAGAGATATGGCAGATAAAACCATGCTGTCCAAGTATCTAATCAAAAATCTGGCCTACCAGGAAGGTAAAACCGTTACCTTTATGCCCAAGCCTCTACATGGAGAAGCCGGAAATGGACTGCATGTGCATATGCATCTATTTAAAAATGGCGAACCCATTTTTTATGATGAAAACGGTTATTCCGGATTAAGCCAGGAAGCCCTTTACTTTATCGGTGGATTATTAAAGCATTCACCATCCCTTTTGGCTTTTACCAATCCCAGTACCAATTCTTACAAACGACTGATACCTGGTTATGAAGCCCCGGTCAGCGTTTGTTTTGCGACCGCTAACCGCAGCGCTGTTATCCGTGTTCCAGCTTATGCGAAGACCCCCATGCAAAAACGGTTTGAGTTCCGTTCCGGGGACGCAACCGCCAATCCCTATCTAGCCTATTCCGCCATGTTGATGGCAGGAATGGATGGAATCCTCAATAAGATTGACCCGACAGCAGAAGGCTTTGGGCCCTATGATGTAAATCTGTATAACCTGTCCCCCGAGGAACAGGCCAAGATCAAATCTCTTCCCAAATCCCTGGATGAAGCACTGGATGCACTGGAAAAGGATTCCGATTTTCTGCTGGCAGGGGATGTTTTCCCCAAACGCCTGATTGACATCTGGATTGCTAACAAACGGAAAGAAGCTCGAAAGGTTAATGACATTCCCCATCCAATGGAATTTGAACTCTATTATGATCTATAGAAATTAACAGAAAACAGCTAAACACCCCTGATACCATTATTTCAGGGGTGTTTTATATGTGGAGCATGATTTTGGTGAAGGGTGAGGGGTAACGAAGGCACGTTCGCTTGCTCCTTCTTTAGATCTTCTTATTAGCTTTGAACCTTACTGTCATTTTGGGCTTGAGTCTATTCAAGAGAAAATATACAAACCAGCCAATCAAACCACCAAGCGCATTCATCCATAGATCATCAATGTCACTGCACCTTGATTGAGGAAGTTGGCATACCTCAATGGTCAGCGAAGCAAAAAACGAGATTAATACTGTTTGTTTAAACGTCCTCCGCCAGAGTAAAGGGATGAAAAATCCCATTGGCATAAAAATCCCAATGTTACCAGCCAAGCTGATAATAAGTGGCTCAAAATTGTGATTTAGGTTAGCCTCTCTCCATGCATCGACAAATACATGAAATGGTATTAGATTGACGCTACCGGAGAAAAAATTAAGGCTTATCGAATGAGGTATAATCGCCTGGGAAGCAAGCCCTATTAGATACAGCATAAATATAACAAGACCCGTCTCATGCCATAGCGTCGTTCTGCTGCCGCCTTTATGCAGACTCCTTACTCGAAATAAACGAAATATTATTATCAATGGAAAGGCGCCAAGCATATATGGCAGCATAGCCTCGATATAATCGGCTATATAAATCAAAAATTTCACCTCATTCAGGAATGCTATCTTGATTTTTTCTATTATAAACAATTATAAAGAGTATGCCTTAATTTTTTGCCGAGCACGTATTCTCTGCAGACTGTCTTTTGGCTACCCTGAAGATTGTGCAGTCACTTGCTGCTGATCAAGAAGATAGCTCTTTATTTCATTCTGTAAAACCGGATCATTGGTTTGCTCATATACTATTAACGCCGGATCAACTCCTGCTGGTCCAGATCGATATAAAATTTCCACGTCAAAAGTTCTTAACGTTCCAGAAAGATAGCGTTCAGCGTTGTAGTTGGCCACAAAACTATCCGGATTCGACAGACAGAGCAAGCAAAGAATCACTACACCCAACCCTACCGCCAATCGTGTTATAGAGAATGACCATTTTTGCCAAGCGACCACGCCACCACATATGACAGTCAGGAAAACCATAAATATACACGGGAGCAGCCGGCGCATTGATAGTCCGCAAGCCCCAATAACGCATAAACAGTAGCTAAAGGCAGTATTCGCATGTCTGAAAGGCGTTTTAAAATGCTATCTTTTTTTAATAGGTCACAACCCATCTTATGAGCACTGCCTGCTGCAAGTCCAAAAAGATATGCCCCTATAGGAATGGCAAGAATACCATACCAGAATATTTCCCAAACTTCCTTTCTCGTCCCATGAAATAAGTTTAAAACTACATTTGCAATTTTTGAAAATCCTCCGCTATCAGCCTTCATCAGAAGAGGCAGTACCATCCCCACTACAATGAGGGATAAAAACAATCCCAGCGCTATAGAAAAGATTTGCCTTCTTTCAGTTTGTTTATTGCGGCTCAAAAAAGCCAGGCTTTTATACTGACAGCCATAGTTTCTAAAAGGAATTACAAATATGGCATTAAAAATGTCCAATCCAATTAAGTTGCTGGTTTTTCCATGTATCGGCAAACCAGCAGCGCATATGATCCAGTATATGCCGCTGCAGAATAACAATAGACTGGACCATGCACCCAAGCCGTTATTCGTCCAAAGAGAGAAACTGATTCCGGTAAGCACAACAACAGCCAACCAAAACCACCCGGCCCTCTGAATATGTACTCTTTTTTTCAACAGATATACGGTGATTACACCGCAATAACCAACGGTAAACAGCGTTACGCCCCATCCCTGCCAGGAGAATAACACCCAACGTGCAAAGCAGAAGCCCAACACAAACGCAAACAGAGCAAAAATACCGTCCTTGCGATCTGCTTCAAAATGATCTTTTGTTTGTCGCAGCCAGAATGCTTCCTACCTGACTGATACTTCGGATATGTTCAATGCATCTTCTTCTGCAACCAAACTTGAACAATTGTTATCTTCTGAATGCTCTTTCATAAGACTTCCCTCCTTATGTTTACTCCTGCTCTCTGTATTCCAATATGTCTCCAGGCTGGCAATTCAGCGCCATGCAGATGGCCTCCATGGTGGAGAATCTTATCGCTTTGGCCTTGCCGGTTTTAAAAATGGAGAGATTGGCCTGGCTGATTCCAATCTTTTCGGCCAGCTCACCAGAGGATATTTTCCTTTTGGCCATCATCACATCCAGATTCACTATGATTGGCATACCACTCTTCTCCTTCCTTTATATGATGTAATCAACCTCATCTTTTAGCGCCACTGCCTGGGCTACCACGTTTTTCACAACACGCACAATTAAACCCATGAAGGCTGCAGCCACAAACACAAATAACCATGAGAAATAGTAAAATCCAGAAATTAATGCAATTCCCGCTCCCAAAAAACAACTCCAGGAAATCCGTCTCAAGCACTCCACATTTTCTGCTGTGAACAACTGTCCCACCTCAATACGGCGGAGCAGGTGAAACAAATTATGAAGCAGATATGCTGCAGGTATAGATCCCACGTAGATAGTGGCAAGAAAGAACGTTTGAGTTCCTTTTACGTTGGCCTTCGAAAAATCTAAAAACCAGTGTGTCAACCAAGGAGCAGACACCACAGCAGCTATCAGAACACACATGAATAATATAATGCACAACTTACTGAGCCCGATTGATCTCTCTCTATTCCACATTCACATTCATCCTCCTTAATAGGGCGGATTGCACCCATTTAGTGATTACAGTATAGCAGATCGTCTTATTGATACGCAATAAACTTTTATTGTTTATCAATAAAATTTAATTGATTAATAATAATTATAGTGTTTATAATGGATCGCCTCGGCCACGCTGATGATGCAATTACAATCAGGGTATATCTTCACGTTACAAAATCCAAAAAGAAAGAGGCCGCCCAAAAGTTCGGTGAACTTATGAGAAGCCTCTAACAGTTTTTTAACTCATTGTGGTCAAAATGCGATCACTTGACCTCTTCCAGTCTCTAAATCACCAATTTCAGGCGATCTAAAGCAGACTTACATCATACCAGGCATTCCGCCGGGCATTCCGCCGCCGCCGCCCATCATGGCGTTCATTTCATCTTTGTTAGGTTTTTCGGATACAACCGCTTCAGTCGTCAGAACCATTGAAGCAATACTTGCTGCATTTTGAATAGCTGAACGAGCGACTTTAGCTGGATCAATGATCCCAGCTGCCATCATGTCTTCATATACGCCAGTTAACGCATTATAACCAATTCCAGCTTCAGCTTCTTTTACTTTTTCAACGACAACAGAACCTTCTACACCAGCATTGTTTGCAATCTGACGGAGGGGTTCTTCCATGGACTTCTTGACCAATTTTACACCAGTCATCTCGTCACCTTCAGCAGTTACATTATCAATTGCCTTACTTGCACTGATCAGTGCGGTTCCGCCACCGGATACAATACCTTCTTCAACTGCTGCTTTAGTCGCTGCCAGAGCGTCTTCAATGCGGTGTTTCTTTTCTTTCAATTCAGTTTCAGTTGCAGCACCAACCTGGATGATTGCTACGCCACCAGACAGTTTAGCCATTCTTTCCTGCAGTTTTTCACGATCATATTCGGAATCAGTTTCTTCAAGCTGTCTCTTAATGTTGGCAGTACGTGCTTTTACATCATCCTGGGAACCAGCACCATCAACAATAATACATTCGTCTTTTTTAACAACAATCTTATTGGCTCTACCCAGCATTTCCAGGGTAACATTTTCCATCTTCGAACCAATATCTTCAGACACAACCTGTCCGGCAGTCAGAATCGCTATGTCTTCTAACATGGCTTTTCTTCTCTCGCCAAAGGCAGGAGCTTTAACAGCAACGCAGTTAAAGGTTCCTCTGAGTTTATTAACAACCAGCGTAGCCAGTGCTTCGCCTTCAATATCTTCTGCAAGCAAGAGCAGCGCTTTCCCTGTTTGAACCACTTTTTCAAGGACAGGCAGGACTTCAGTGATGGCAGAGATTTTCTTGTCACTGATCAAAATGTATGGATTATCAAGCACTGCTTCCATTTTTTCAGTATCCGTGATCATATAAGGAGAGATGTAACCACGGTCAAAGCTCATCCCCTCAACTACTTCCAGATAAGTACCAACAGACTGTGATTCTTCAACAGTGATAACCCCATCACGTCCTACTTTATCCATGGCATCAGAGATCAATGTACCAATTTCAGGATCATCAGCGGAGATCGCTGCAACCTGTGCAATCGCCTCTTTGGATTCAACTGGTTTGCTGATTGCTTGAATGTCATCAACGGCAGCTTTAACAGCCTTTTCAATGCCTCTTCTCATGATCATGGGATTGGCACCAGCAGCAACATTCTTCAGACCTTCTTTAATCATTGCCTGAGCAAGAACGGTCGCAGTTGTCGTTCCGTCACCCGCTACGTCATTGGTCTTAATAGCAACCTCTTTTACAAGCTGGCAACCCAGGTTTTCCCATGGATCTTCTAAATCAATATCTCTCGCAATGGTTACACCATCATTGGTGATGGTAGGGCTTCCAAATTTACGATCAAGGACAACATTTCTTCCTTTGGGTCCAAGGGTTACTTTAACTGTATTCGCCAGAGTATCAACGCCCTTTTCTAATGATCTTCTAGCGTCTTCTCCGAATTTAATTTCTTTGGATATCATTATGTACCCTCCTTCAAATTTAATTAGTTAATTTTTGCAAGAATATCTCTTTCGGATAGAATCAAGTACTCTTCTCCATCCAGTTTGATTTCCATGCCGCCATATTTTGAAAAGATAACTTTGTCGCCAACAGCAACGTCCAAGGCAATTCTTTCACCTTTATCATTAAGCAAGCCTGGACCAACAGCAAGCACTTCTGCTTCCTGGGGTTTTTCTTTGGCTGTGTCAGGAACATACAGCCCACTTTTGGTTTTTTCTTCAACGACTTCGTTTACCTTCACTACCACACGATCATTTAATGGTTGAATATTCACAGGTATACCTCCTTCAGTTTTGTTATTAGCACTCATTTGATGTGAGTGCTAATAGTTATCTATTATATTAGGCAAGACCTGTCAAGTATTCAAATCACAATACCCGCTAAATCTGCCTAATATGCCCGATTTATATTATGCTCCTGCTATTTTCTTTTTATACCTTTAATTATCTCTGTTTTTCATTTTTTACACTAATCCGAATAAAAAATCCTAGCGGTTAAATCCATCTCGTGGCCTATTCTATGGCGTTAATTAAGATGGATTCCACTTATGTTTTATCCCCCGATCTGAGACATTTTCCTACTGTTATTTTCTCCCCATCCCCTGTCCATGTGATGCCTTTCAGGTTTTTGTTGAATAGCCTGAACTACTAAATCTCTGATCCCTTCGTCTGAAGTCCCGTCCCGCAAAGCCTTTTTTAGATCAACCTCATGGTGGTCGTACAAACAGGGACGAAGTTTTCCATCTGCTGTTAAGCGAATCCGATTACATTCCGCACAAAAGTGACTGCTAATCGGGTTGATGAAGCCCAGAGAACCAATCCCGCCTTTTATTCCATAATAGCAAGCAGGTCCGTTTCCCCTTATTCTTTTGCCCTCTTCCAGCGTAAATTCTTTTTCAATTATCTCACGCATTTGAGCAGCGCTGAACATCTTCTTTCGATCCCAGAAGAGCAGATCCCCTATCGGCATGAATTCAATGAAACGTACATGCAGCGGATAATCATAGGCCAATTGGGCAAAGTCCATCAGTTCAACATCGTTAAAACCTTTTATCACAACCACATTCAGTTTTACAGGTTTCATGCCTAATGCAAGTGCTTTTTGAACGGCAAGCTGCACTATTTCCAATTTGCCTCCACGGGTAATAAAAGAATACCTTTCTGGAACCATTGTATCCATACTTATGTTGACCCTGTTTAAACCGGCATTCTTCAGTTCTTCTGCCATATCCGGAAATAGAATCCCATTGGTTGTGATCGAAACATCATCAATCTCGTCAATATCTTTCATATACTCAATAAACCGTAGCAGGTTTTTTCTTACCAGCGGTTCTCCCCCGGTAAGGCGCACCTTTTTAATCCCTACAGTAGCAGCAACTTTCACTACACGCTGAATCTCTTCCAGTGTCAGGATCTGATCGTGTGTCAGGGTCTGGATTCCTTCGGCAGGCATGCAATACTGACAGCGCAAGTTACAGCGGTCTGTAACAGAAATCCGCAAATAGTTTATCTCTCTCCCATAACCATCGACCATATTTCCTTGCCCTCCATTTACTTTCCCTGCCATTAACAGCAGCCTGTTCTATTTAAACAAATTTAGAAACAACCTAGTTCACAGGAATGAATCTTTAATTTTGCTTCATCGCATAATTCTCCCATATCTCCTAATTTAATATCTAATTCTTCTGTAGCTCGTCTGGCCTCTGTACAGCTAATTTTCCCAGAAGGGAACATAGCCTTTAATTTTTCAACCAATTCTTTATTATCCATTCTTTCACCTCCCCTAAAAATTTGGGCTCTGATCAATTCTATTAAAAAAAGACAACGTTTTAGACAGTTAAGAACAAAAAACAGCACCATCAAAAAGGTGCTGTCAAGCCAAAACTCACACAAACTCCTTTCCAAAAGGGAGGCACAACCATTTCTAGTTCTACCCTGACGTTCATAGACCATAGCCACCAAGCCTTAGGTTCTCTGAATCGGAGTTATTTCTAGCAATAATTATACAATAAAACCAACGTTTGGCACAATCAGGAATTTTTCAGCTATTTTCTTCTCAATCATTGAATATCTTCTCCCTTAATATGATATCATGTTGTAAATAAGATTAAAGGTTGCACTATTTTGTTTTTTGGAAAAGTCTATCACCAACAACAAAGGAGGTTATGTTCTGTGTCCGCATCCCAGTGGGTGATCTTGGCAATCATATGTGGAACGGTTGAAATTTTCACCGTTGGATTCTGGTTTCTCTGGTTATCCCTTAGTGCCCTTCTGGTAGCACTGGGTGTCAGCCTGGGTTGGATGAGCACAATTGAAAGCCAGTTACTCGTGTTCGCTTTTCTCACCCTCATTTTTATTATCTTTACGCGTCCCCTAGTGTTAAAACTGATTCACACAAACGATACCGTAAGTAATGTGAATGCGCTCATTGGTCAACATGGTGTCGTTACCAATCAGATCAGTCCTCTTCAGTACGGACAGATCAAACTCAACGGTGAAATATGGACTGCTGCTGCTGCACAGGAAATAGAAACTGGGGCCCGGGTGAAAGTTATTGCCATTGACGGCGTAAAGCTTGTTGTGGAAAGTGCTCAAAGTGAAGTGTAGAACATTGCTGAAACAACTGTAAACAAAACATCCCATGAACGAAAGGAGACTATTAAATGATTAACTTGTTAACCAATATGATCATTGTCGTCTTTGTAATTCTCATCGGTTTATCAGCCATTAAAATTGTTCGTCAGGCTACAGTAGGAATTGTTGAGAGGTTAGGAAAATACCAAAAAACAGCTGAAAAAGGTATTAACGTGATCATCCCTTTTCTCGACACGTTTCGAGCGATCGTTGACCTTCGCGAACAGGTGATAGATTTTCCACCCCAGCCAGTTATCACAAGTGATAATGTAACCATGCAGATTGATACCGTGGTATATTTCCAGGTAACCGATCCTTTCAAATACACCTATGAGATTTCCAACCCACTCCTCGCCATCGAAAATCTCACTGCGACGACCCTTAGAAACATTATCGGAGAACTGGAACTGGATCAGACCCTGACCTCCAGAGATATTGTTAACACCAGACTGCGTGCCATCCTTGACGAAGCAACTGATAAATGGGGCATTAAAGTCAATCGCGTAGAACTAAAAAACATTCTGCCCCCGCAAGATATTCAGAACGCCATGGAAAAACAGATGCGTGCAGAAAGAGAAAAACGCGAAGCTGTTCTTAGGGCAGAGGGTCAAAAGAATGCCGCTATTCTTGAAGCAGAAGGTCTAAAACAATCCGCTATCCTAAACGCGGAGGCCGTAAAAGAAGCCGAGATTCGAGAAGCAGAAGGTAGTCGGCAAGCACAGATCCTCAGAGCTCAGGGTGAAGCGGAAGCCATTTTGAGTGTTCAAAAAGCGGTCGCAGACAGTTTAACTATGATTAAAGAAGCCGGTGCCGATGATAAAGTTATTGCCATTAAATCCCTTGAGACCCTGAAACAAATTGGGGACGGTCAGTTGTTGAACGACAAATTACCGGCGGCAGAAACAACACATTATTTTTCCGAAAGAAATGGCATCCAGCGACAGAATAACATCGGAGCGACAGGCAATGAACGGGAAAACAACGCAATCTGGTCGCCTAA
>JAYEHK010000014.1:0-6510 GCA_034659475.1 Bacillota bacterium
GGTTACCCATAACTTAATCGTATGATATTGGGCATCAAGCTCCTTTAATTGATCATTATCTTGAATAACATCAATGACAGCCTGACTAGTGAAACACTCCACCTGCAGAGCAGTTTGTTTTTCATGCAAAGCAACAGCCTCTAATGGCGTCCCGACGTAATCAGCATATTTAGGAGTATTCCAGTTGAACATAATGTCATAGTAATTGGGGTTGTTAACACCGTAATCGAGATAGGCATGAATTATTTTTTCAAGTTTTTCGACCGGTTCGAGATCTGAGTTGTAGATGTCACCAAATATTTTTCCCAGCAATTCATAGCCCCTGGTTTGTATCGCCAAGTACAGTTCATCCTTGCTGGAGTAGTAATTGTATATGTTGGCAGCAGTCATGCCAAGCTTAGCTGCTAATTTGCGCATGCTAACATGTGCAAATCCATCCTCAACCATAGCCTGCAATGCAGTCTCCAGTATCTTTTCTTTCATTTTATGTACTTCTTCCGGTTTTCTTGCTTTTCTGGGCATTCTTTGTATCTCCAATCATTATTTAACAATGTTAGTTTAACGCCGTTTAATAATCGTGTCAATCTGCACGACCGCTTATATACAGGCAACATTCTTGGAGTTACCCACGAGAGTTTGACCCCTAGCACACGTGTGCTGTTAGCTCATTTAACTCCTCTTTTAATGTACGTTGTTCCTTTATGCGCTTTAATACTGGGTGATGTTCCATACTTTTCATCTCTGACACAATTCTCTACGGCCATCTATTATATACCTTTGACCTAAATCGTTAAGCGTATTAACTTATAAGTATCTTAAATGATTTGGAGTTTTGTCATGCAAGCAAATAGAGCAGATCTGATTCAAGAAATTTTTGAAAACATGATATTCATTCAGAAGAAAATATCCAGCAGTCTGTCACCCGCCGACTGCAGTGTCCCTCCGGCGCAGGCAATCGTGCTCCATATCGTAGCCAGCCATGAAAGCTTGAGCATTAAGGGGATTGCAGAACTTTTGCAGGTTTCCAGCAGCGCAGCAACTCAGATGGTCGACACATTAGTAAAATCAGGCCTTCTACTGAGAGAAGCTGATGCAAAGGATCGCAGGACGTTGAAAATCCGCCTAACAGACCTGGGTGAAAGCAAGTTTGTGGAGTTAAGAAAGCTTAAATTAAACAGTATTGGGCAAACTCTAAGCCCGCTAAGCGACCAGGAATTAAAGACTTTTCGCGACCTTCTCTGGACAATTATGAATAACACCAAAAAATTTGAAGAATAGAGGGTTATAAATGAGTAAGGTAATCGAATTAAAAGGCATTAAGAAGATCTACAAAACAGGTGATGAGGATACGATTGCCCTTAACGGGATTGATTTATCGATTGAGGAGGGTGAGTTTGTTGCCATTATGGGACCCTCGGGTTCTGGAAAATCGACATTAATGCATATACTGGGTTTACTGGACAAGCCCTCAACCGGAGATTACATGCTGGACGGACAAAACATCAGCAAACTAAGTGTGAGTAAACAGTCTGCCGTTCGCAATCAGCAAATCGGGTTTGTATTCCAGCAGTTTAATCTGCTGCCCAGAACAACGGTCCTTGACAACGTCCTTTTGCCAACCATCTATGGCAAGCCCAGGAACAACGTCAACGCTATTAAGCTGATTGAAGACGTAGGTCTGGGTGACCGCATTCATCACAAAAGCAACCAATTATCCGGAGGTCAGATACAGCGAGTCGCGATCGCCCGAGCTTTAATTATGGACCCCTCGATCATTCTGGCAGATGAGCCAACCGGTAACCTTGACACAAAGCGGTCCAAAGAAATCTTGGAATTATTCCGCAAGATTAACAAAGCAGGCGCAACCGTTGTTCTGATTACCCATGAAGAAGAAATTGCAACGTACGCAGATCGTACGATTCGGTTAAGAGATGGACAAATTGTTACAAAAGAGGAGATATCAGCATGAAACTATATACAATCTTTAAACAGTCGCTAAAAGCAATATTCACCAACAAAGGCCGAAGCTTTCTTACGACGCTGGGAATTGTCATCGGGATCGGGTCAGTTATTGCTTTAATCTCATTGGGTACAGGTGTAAAATCCAGTATTTCGGATCAGATTTCTACGCTTGGCACAACCAACATTACAATTATGCCAGGCGCCGGATTCGGTGGAGATTCATCCAACACTGGAGAAGCGCAGTCAGGTCACCCTGGTGGCGGTCCACCCAGTTTTGCGCTGACGGCCTCAACCCTGACCAAGGCAGATTTGGAATCCCTGTCCGATTCATCTAAGCATCCACAGATTAAGCTGGTAACGGGAGAAATATCCGCTTCAAGTATTTTCAAATCCTCCAGCGGGGATCAACGATATACCATCATTGGAACCTCAGATAGTTATGCTGATATTCAACACCTGGATGCAGACAAAGGCATTTTTTTCAGCCAACAGGCTGTAGCAAGTTCAGCTAAGGTCATTGTGCTGGGCAGTCAACTATCGAGTGATCTATTTGGAGATAACAATCCTGTTGGGAAAAGTTTGATCCTGGAAGGCATGGATTATGAGATTATTGGGGTCTTAAATGAAGCAGACGCAAACGGTTTCACGAACCCCAACAGTCAGGCATATATTCCCTATACGGCTGCTTCTGAAACTTTTAAAGCAGAAAACTTTAACAGCCTTACCGTTCAGGCGGAAAGTGAGAGTGCAATTGCCGCCGTTAAAGAGGATATTCAAGCAACACTGCTTGCCAACCATAATATCACCGATGCAAGTTTAGCGGATTTTAGTGTTAGCTCATCGGCTGATCTATTATCTACAATGAATGGCATTACAGATATGCTCACTTCCCTGCTGGCTGGGATTGCCGCCATCTCCCTGGTCGTTGGCGGAATCGGCATTATGAACATCATGCTCGTATCCGTGACCGAAAGGACCCGGGAAATTGGGCTAAGAAAAGCTGTCGGTGCTAAAATGAGCGACATTCTAGGTCAGTTTATCATGGAAGCAGTATTGTTGACACTGTCCGGTGGAATTCTTGGTATCGGTCTGGGGATTCTTGTCGGTAAGGTCATTGAACCTGCGATTGGATTTGCCCCCATTGTGACCAGCGGTGCTATCCTATTAGCAGTGGGGGTATCCAGTATTGTAGGTCTTTTGTTTGGCGTTTACCCCGCGGCAAAGGCCTCCAGGTTAAATCCGATTGATGCTTTGCGCTATGAATAGACCGATAATTTAAAAAAGAAACCGGGGGGGCAGTTGAAAACTGTCCCCCTGGCCTTATATCTAGCCATCCTTTCCAATTTAAACCCCTTTGTTTAGTATTTTTTAACAGCATTTTTTAAATAACGTCTTTACTTACAATATAAAATAACATATAATACAACACGGTAAACTTACAAAAAAATATCAACTTATGATTACTAGGGGAGCGAAAGCTGAGACAGCCATTATGGCTTGACCCTTTGAACCTGTTCGGGTAATTCCAACGTAGGAAAGTAATTGTGTCTAATATCGAAAGATAAAAGAGATGCTTCTACTTGAGCATCTCTTTTTTTATTTCCAACACTGAACATTCAAAGCAAACTTTGGTCCCCAAAATTAAGGAGGATGAATATGAAAAATGTAGTAACGATTGCGGGTTCTGATTCCTGCGGAGGAGCAGGGATACAGGCTGATCTCAAAACCTTCAGTGCGCTGGGGACGTACGGGATGAGTGTCATCACAGCAGTCACAGCCCAGAACACCATGGGGGTACTCTCTGTCAGGGAAATGGACGTAGAGATTGTCCAGGAACAAATCAACTGCCTCTTTGACGATATTGCTATCCATGCAGTCAAAATCGGTATGGTATCGAGCATCGACATTATCGATACCATTGAAACCTGCCTGCGAAGTAACTCTGCATCAAATATCGTCGTTGACCCTGTAATGGTATCCAAAAGCGGATGCCATCTCCTGCGGCCTGAATCCAAAGATGAACTGATTCAGAAGCTATTTCCCCTCGCCGAAGTGGTGACACCTAATCTCCTGGAAGCAGAAGTCATTACCGGAAATAAGATTGGAAGCCTTGCCGAAATGGAGAAAGCGGCTGTAAAAATACATAAGATGGGGGCCCGAAATGTAATTGTCAAAGGCGGTCATCTAAGCGGAGACGCCATTGATGTCATATATGACGGGGATAAACTTTCTTACCTGAAGGGAACACGCATCAATACCCGCAACACACACGGAACGGGCTGTACCTTTTCTTCAGCCATCGCCGCCTATATTGCCAGAGGGTATTGTATATTGGACGCCGCAACAGAAGCCAAGAAATACATTAATGGCGCCATTGCAAATGCCATCGAACTAGGCCACGGAGTAGGACCGACCCATCATTTTTATAACCTATATCGTAAGGCAGGTGTAATCATTGACTGAAACAAAAAAGTTAGGCGGGTTTAGCTTATTTACACTGTGGTTTGGGGCTTCGATTTCCCTTGCCGAGATAATGACAGGTAGTTTGCTGGCACCTTTGGGTATAAAAACAGGGATCCTGGTCATCCTGCTGGGTCATCTAATCGGGACCCTGATTCTATCCCTGACAGGCATCATCGGTTTTAAGGAGAAAAAACCGGCCTTAGTCTCAAGCCGTATGTCTCTGGGAAGATACGGTTCTTATATCATATCCCTGTTTAATATCATCCAGCTAACCGGTTGGACGGCAATCATGCTGATCCAGTGCAGCAGAGCCATGCAATCCATGACCGATAAACTCTTCGGTTTTAATAACCTTACGACCCTAATCGTAATAACAGGCATTCTGGTTGCCATTTGGGCATTCAACAACGCAAACGGAATCAGTGTGATCAATAACCTGGCTGTAATGCTGCTGCTTGTATTGTGCCTGCTGATGTTGAATACCATACTTAGCGGAGGAAGCATTAAACCCATACATGATACAATTTCCATCGGTCTGGCACTGGAACTCAGCATTATCATGCCCCTTTCCTGGGTACCTCTGATCTCTGACTATACCATGTCTGGCAAAACCTTTACCGGAAGTTTCTTTGGCAGCTTCGCAGGATACTTTTTGGGAAGTTCTTTTATGTATATTATGGGGCTGCTATTTTCTCTGTATTCAGGTTCATCCGATCCGGTTGTTCTCCTGAGTAGTTTGAATATGGGCGTTGCAGCACTGTTAATCCTCATTTTATCAACTGTGACCACCACCTTCCTGGATGTTTATTCAGCCGTGATGTCAACCTTGAATCTATCCAGCAAACTTTCCCGCCGTAAGCTCATTATTCTATTTGCTTCCCTGGGAACGCTTCTGGCAATATTCTTCCCTATGGAAAATTTCGAAAACTTTTTGTATATGATCGGTTCACTATTTGCTCCGGCCTTTTCGGTAATCCTCGCTGATTACTTCATCTATAAGCAGGATCACTCCCTATCCTTATTTAATATCCCCGGCATCATCGCCATGATCAGCGGAATCGCTGCCTACTATGTATTTCTCAGCAAGGATCTCGTAATCGGTACCACCATACCCGCAATGATGTTTACCGTACTTGCCTATCTGATCATCAGATGGCTGTTGCGCGCAACCCAGAACATTTATTCAACTAGAATTGAAGGAGAAAAACAAAATGCTCAATAAAATTGCCGCCTGTTTACAGGATATCAGGGAAAAGACTCCGCTGGTTCAGGCCATCACCAACTATGTAAGCATCAACGATTGTGCAAATATCCTGCTCTGTTTTGGCGCATCCCCTGCCATGTGTGAAGCCAAAAACGAGGTTGAAGAGTTCGCACCTCTTATTTCATCCCTCTATATCAACTTCGGTACACTCAACGAAGAACAAAAGGATGCCTCGATCCTGGCAGTCAGAAAAGTCACCGAGCTTCACAAACCCATCGTCCTTGATCCAATTGCCTGTGGTGTTGTCAGCCGAAGAGCCAGACTCGCAGAGGAACTGTCTACATCTGGAAATATCACAATCATAAAAGGAAACATGGGAGAAATCAAAGCCCTGGCTGGATACGAGGCACAGGCAAGAGGCGCTGACTCCATTGATGATGGTAAGGACGGAATTGAAGCCTGTAAGATTGTCGCCCAGAAATATCACGCCGTTGTTGCTTCAACAGGTAAAACAGACATTATCACGGATGGCGAAAAAACCTGTTTGATTGACAATGGCACCCCAATGCTAACGCATATTACAGCTGCCGGCTGCATGACTGGTGCCCTGACAGCCGCCGCTGCAGGTGCCTGCGATGACTATTTTACAGCTGCCTGTGCTGCAGTCATGGCAATGGGACTATCAGGAGAATTGGTTGTCAATACAAATCCTGGAGTTCTTCCCGGGACCTTCAGAGTGAAATTATTTGACGCTATCTATAGTATGACTACAGAAGATATCTTGAAAGGTGGGAAAATAAAATGCCTGTAGATTATAGCCTATATCTCGTTACCGACAGAAACATACTGCAGGGAAGAGATCTATTCAAGGCCGTAGAGGA
>JAYEHK010000015.1:0-6438 GCA_034659475.1 Bacillota bacterium
GCATGCTGCGTTTGAGGCGGCGGGGGCTGGAAACGGGAAGATGACCCGCTTGAGGGGGACACTCACCTGAAAGGGGAGAAACAGCATGGCCTCACAAGGTCTAATACTTTACCGCGCCTGCCTTCGAACCTACCTTTTGTTGGATATTTTTGGCGATTTTCTTAATCCATTATATCAACTAAGACGTTAATTATTAAGGGGGATTTGTAATCAGCGAAGAAATGGTGGGGTGGTTAGTTCATCCGTTCCCTTGCCACTAAGTAAAGATTAAGAAACTGTGATACAATCATGCAAGGATAATTTAGGAGTCGGAGGGTTGAACAATGAAAAAAAATACAACACCTGTTTTAATTGCTGTTCTGATTGTTTTGCAGATTATATCCCTTGTACGTATAGGAAATTTACAGGATGACTTAAGAAACACAAAAAATAAGCTTTCAGATCAACTGTCCCATCAGTCAAATCAGATAAGTAATATCTATTCTAATATAGATTCAATGCTTGATCGTCAGGCAAGCATTATTGACAGCTATGACTATTCGTTTGGCACCCCCGATAATGATAAGCTTACTGTTCCGGTGACCTTTACCATTACGCCGAAGGAAACGAAAGAGGATACCGCTGTCACACTTTTTATATCAGGTGACAGTATTGCTATGGAGAAAAAGGGTACAAGCTTTACCGGTACGCTTCCGGCAGGCATTTTTGATAATTTGGAGGCCAAGGTAATATTAGCAGACGGAGGGATTCAGAAGACGGAGACTCTGGAAGTGCGTGGAACCCTGCGGGACAGAGTACTGCCGACAATTCAGGTGAGATTTGAGGGTGGAAGCTCAGACGGTTATCAGAAGAACCAGAGGAAATTGTCAGGTATATTTCATAGGACCGGCAACTTGAGTTTGGATATAAAGCCAGCTGTAAACAACAATAAGATAGAAGGTGCACGTCTGGTTGTCGAGGTAGACGGCAAAATTGTTTCTGAAAAAAGAGTTGATCAGATAGGCGAAAATTGGACTGAAATTGACGAGGAAACAACGCTTTCGGCAGGTCAAAAATATACGATGGCAGTATTGGCCACCGATAGCATTGGGCTTGTTCATAAGACCATTATGGATCAATGGGAGCTTGATGAGAATGCCGAGCCCATACACGGAGATGAATGGATGTGGATGGACGAGGTCATAATTACTGATAAAGAGGGTACGGTTCTCTATGAACCGCACTACGAAGAGGTAAACTAAAGACAAAAGACAGGGGGGAGGTTATATGTCTCCCTGTTTTTTCTTGGGCAGCTTCTTGTGCTTATGTTATATAAATATTGTGTTATCATGTTTATAAAAGATGAGTTATAGATTAGCTGTTGGGGGTGAGCAGCCATGAACAGAGAACAAATCGTTAAGAATTTAAAGGCCAAAATCAAAGTGAGCGGACACATCATAGGCACTGTAGCTGGATCAGGAATGACCGCAAGGTTTACATCCCTGGGCGGGGCTGATCTATTCCTGGCCTTAAGTGCAGGCAAATTCAGATTAATGGGACGCGGCTCATATATGAGTTACTTCTGTTATTGTAACAGCAATGACATGGTCATGAATTTCGGAACACAGGAATTGCTGCCTTTGCTGGATGATAAGCCGATATTTTTTGGCTTGAATGCCAGTGATCCTACCATCAGTCTATATGACTACATTAGAAAAATAAAAGAAAGCGGATTTGCGGGCATCGTTAATTTTCCAACCATTTGTCTGATTGATGGTCAGTTTGGTGAGGCACTGGAGGAAGAAGGAAACACCTATGATGCAGAGGTTGAAGCGATAAGGTTTGCGCATTATCTTGATATGCTGACCATTGCATTTGTGACGACCGAAGAAGAAGCGGGCAAGATGGTTGATGCCGGTGCCGATATTATTTGTGCTCACCTGGGGCTTACCAAAGGGGGCTATACAGGCGCCAAAAAGTACCTGTCGCTGGAAGCGGCCTGTAATTTATCAAGCCGCATTTTTAAATTATGTGAGGATAAACGTCCGGATATTATTAAAATGGTTTATGGCGGTCCCCTGGTCACACCTGAAGATGTGCGGTATGTTTTCAGCAAAACAAGCTGCGAGGGATATATCGGCGGCTCAACCTTTGACAGAATACCGATTGAACAGGTGCTTTTGGATACGACTGCATCTTTTAAGAGCTATGGAACGCAGGATACAGACCTCATCGGCAAATTATTTAACGGAAGCCTGGACCGCAAGGATCAGGTCAAATTTGCACAGTCCTACATCGAAGAACATTATATGCTCCCTGATCTATATCTTGCGGATATTGCTCTGTTTTTAGGGGTTTCGGGCTCATATTTAAGTACGAAGTTCAAACGGGAAACAGGAGTGAGTTTTACAGAGTATCTGGTTCGATTTCGGATGAATAAAGCCAGGGAACTGTTGCGGGGCCCTTATTCAACGCTGCGTGAGGTTGCGGAAAGAGTTGGGTATACAGATTATGTGCAGTTTTCCAAAATGTTTAAAAAGTATGTAGGAGTAACGCCTTCGGATTTTGCGAAAGATAATATAAACACAAAATGATTCGGAAATAATGCCTGTGATTAATAACATAAACACCACAAAATGAAAGATAACAACATTTACTTGAAATATGTGAAACAGTAGAATGAAATTAGGGTGATTCGTCACAAATCGTTCTGCTGTTTTTTATTTTCAAAAACAAGAAAGAGGTGTGTGCATGAAGACTATTGCTATTGCAGGAACATTTGATACCAAGGGTGCTGAATACCAGTATGTCAAAAATCTGGTCGAAAGCATGGGCTGTAAAACCTTTACGATTAACACAGGGGTATTCGCACCGTACTTTACACCGGATGTGTCCAATGAGGAGGTAGCTAAGGCTGTCGGGTTTTCAATCAAAGAAATAGCGGATAGACAGGACCGTGCATTTGCTACGGAAACCCTTTCCAAAGGAATGGTCAAACTTGTCCCGGAACTTTACGCAAAAGGTTTGTTTGATGGCATACTGTCGTTCGGTGGAACAGGAGGAACTTCTCTGGTAACACCTGCAATGCAGGCACTTCCGATTGGTGTGCCCAAGGTAATGGTGTCTACCGTTGCTTCTGGTGACACTTCACCCTATGTCGGAACCAGTGATATTGTTATGATGCCGTCTATCGTTGATGTTGCTGGGTTGAATTCAATTTCGACAATGATTTTCAGAAATGCGGCCATGGCAGTCGTTGGCATGGTTAAAATGAAAGACGAATTGCCGGTAGAAAACATGGAAAAGAAACCCCTTGTTGCAGCCACCATGTTCGGTGTTACCACTCCGTGTGTAACATTTGCGCAGGAATATCTGGAAGCTAGAGGCTATGAAGTACTGGTTTTCCATGCGACCGGAACCGGTGGAAAAACAATGGAGTCCCTGATAGAGAATGGCTTTATTTCTGGGGTGCTGGATCTGACGACTACTGAATGGTGCGATGAATTGTTTGGTGGAGTTTTAAATGCCGGTCCTTATCGCTGTGAAGCAGCAGCCAAAAAAGGCATTCCAACCGTCATGTCTGTGGGTGCACTGGACATGGTTAACTTTGGGCCTTTTGATACAGTTCCTGCGCAGTATGCAGGCCGAAATCTATATAAACACAATCCAACGGTTACGCTGATGCGTACAACCGTTGAAGAAAATGAAGCATTGGGTAAAAAGCTGGCGCACAAACTCAACATGTCAATCGGCAAAGCCTCACTCTTCCTACCGCTTAAGGGTGTTTCCATGATTGACACGGAAGGCCAGCCTTTTTATGGTCCTGAAGAAGATAAGAAACTGTTCGACGTACTTCGGGCAAATTTGAATCCTAAGATTGTTGAAGTCGTAGAAATGGACAATTTAATTAATGACCAGGTCTTTGCAGAAGCTGCTGCACAGAAGCTGATCGACTTTATGGAGGGATAGAGTATGAATAAAATGACCAGAGAAGAAATCCTCGCAAAATTCAGAGATGAGCGTAAGAACGGCAAGATACTCCTGGGTGTCGGTGCTGGTACTGGAATCACGGCCAAAAGCAGTGAAGCAGGTGGAGCCGATATGCTCATTATCTATAATTCCGGCAGATTCAGAATGGCAGGCCGCGGATCTCTGTCCGGATTGCTTTCCTATGGTGATGCTAACCAGATCGTTGTAGAAATGGGCGCCGAAGTGCTTCCGGTCGTAAAAAACACTCCTGTTCTGGCGGGTGTATGCGGAACTGATCCTTTCAGAATTATGGAGATCTATTTGAAACAACTAAAAGACATGGGCTTTAATGGTGTTCAGAACTTCCCGACAGTGGGCCTGATTGACGGCGTTTTCCGTCAGAATCTTGAAGAAACAGGCATGGGCTACGGTCTGGAAGTGGATATGGTCCGTGCAGCACATGAACTGGATATGCTGACCTGTCCGTACGTTTTCGATCCGGAGCAGGCAAAAGCAATGGCCGAAGCAGGTGCTGACGTGCTGGTTGCCCATATGGGTCTGACCACAAAGGGAACCATTGGTGCAAAGACAGCTTTAACACTCGATGACTGCGTAGAAAAAATAAAAGATATTATCAAAGCCGGCAAGGCAGTAAATCCTGATGTTATGGTTATCTGCCATGGCGGACCAATTGCTGAACCAGATGATGCAGAGTACGTAATCAGCAAGGTCGAAGAAATTGATGGGTTCTTTGGCGCATCCAGCATTGAACGTTTTGCTGCTGAAAGAGGCATCAAAGCACAGACGGAAGCTTTCAAGGATATCAAAAGATAGGAAGACAGGGGGACGGTTCATCTGTCCTGGAAATTATTGGCATAATGCCACCTCGAACAAATCATACATCTTTCATACAATAATTTCCAGGACAAATGAACCGTCCCCTTGTCTTTTCCTTGTCTTTTTGAAAATCTATGCATTGTCTCGTCTCTCAATTCTATCAGTATTTTCCGGCACCAGTGAAATGGTTTCATTCAATTCGGAAAGCAACCCTTCGATCCCGATGGCCTGGTACTCATCTGCACCTTCAAGCATGGATAATGAATGGCTGTCATTCATGTTTATATTACCGAAGAAATTCTCATATGTTTCAGGTTCCTGGTAGGTCGTAATGACGCCTTCGAAATTCCTTAAAACGACCTTATCATGGGACCATGATATGAGGTACTGCGGCATTAGACGGATTTTTCCACCCCCGCCAGGGGCATCGATCACATATGACGGCACTGCAAATCCGCTGGTGTGTCCGATCAGGCTTTCAATAATCTCAATCCCTCTTCCTACCGGTGTTCTGAAGTGTTTGAGACCTTCCGACAAATCGCACTGATATAGATAATAGGGTCTTATCCGATTTTTAACCAGCATATGGACAAGTTTTTTTATGATGATGGGATGGTCGTTAATCCCTGCGAGCAAAACAGATTGGTTGCCCAGAGGGATGCCTGCATCGGCCAGTTTTCTTATCGCTTCCTTAGAGGATCTGGTTATTTCCCGGGGATGATTGAAATGAGTATTAACCCATAGCGGATGATGCTTCTTCAGGACACCAACCAGATCATCTGTGATCCGGTAGGGCAGCACAACCGGGGTCCGGGTTCCGATCCTGACAACTTCAACATGGGGGATTTTATTTACTTCTGTAAGGATCCAGTCAATATTCTCATCCGATAATAAAAACGGATCACCACCTGACAGGAGGACATCCCGTATAACCGGTGTATTTCTGATATATTCAATTCCCTTAGCTATTTCTTCCTTACTGGGGATCGAATCCACATCGCCGACTTTTCTTTTTCGCGTACAATGTCTGCAGTACATAGAGCATACGCCGCAAACCTGAAACAGGACTCTGTCAGGATAGCGGTGGGTGATGCCGGGAACAGGGCTGTCTTTATCTTCATCCAGCGGATCGCGCATCTCGGAGTGACCGACCTGAAGCTCGGATATAGAAGGAAAGGCTTGCTTGTATATGGGATCGTTTTTATAGTGCTCGGTATCAATTAGAGACAAATAATAGGGCGTAATGGACAGCGGAAACTTATCAACCGTTTCATTAAGTTGTTTTCTTTCTTCTGGATCAAACTTAATACCAAGGAGTTTTTCAAATGTATCAATGTTTCTTACCGAATGCTTTAATTGCCACTTCCAGTCCTTCCAATTTGAAACCTTAGCATCTGAACTGATTTTTTCGGCAATTTCTTGCTGATCCTGATCGTAAATTGTCATAACAATATCTCCACCCATAACTTTAGCTTTATAATGAGTATTTGATTCTCTTCAAAGTATTATGCTTGCTGGCGTCTAAGACCGGGGACGGTTGTATGTCCAGCAAGGCTGGCATGTTCAGCGGGAGGTAGTCCCGCTAGGGAAACAAGCAGAATCCCTGTAGCTTGGTTAGCAGAGGGGAAAGAAATTGAACCTCTGGAGTCTAAT
>JAYEHK010000016.1:0-25872 GCA_034659475.1 Bacillota bacterium
GGGGGTTAGACGCTTCGCGTCAAACATTTTCCTCACCCCTCACCCCTAACTCCTTACTCCTTATTGAAATAGTCTGCCGTGTAAGAGGAGGAAATTATATTGACATCCCTTCTGAACCGTTCCAACTTTCCAACTGTCCAACTAACCAACTAACCAACTTTACGTCGCATAATCCGTCTTATGCGACGTTTATTTTTCAGGTTGTTCGAGGGCCAAGCTGGCCAGGGTCAGGAGACGTTGTTCGTCGCCTTTGAGATAGAGATAGCCGAGCAGGGCTTCGAAGCCGGTGCTCATTTTGTATTGCTGTACATCGGCATTACGGGGAGGATGGCTTTTGGCATTTCTTCCCCTTCTGACGATGTCTTTCTCCTGCTCACTCAGTGTATCATAAATCTGCCTTACAATTTTCGCCTGGCTCTCGGCCTTTACGATTCCCACTGCGTCTTTGTGGATTTCCTTGATCCGTCTATTGCCTGCCTGTATCAAATGCGTTCGTACAATTAATTCAAAAGCAGCGTCTCCGATATACGCCAGTACAATCGGAGAATATTCTTTCAACTCCTGTTCATCCAAAACATGATTAATCAGCAAACTTCCACCTTACTCCTTCTCTGGTATCCTCCAGTATAATGCCAATTTCGTTTAACTGGTCCCGAAGCAGATCTGCCTTTTGATATGCTTTTTGTGTTTTGAAATCCTTCCTGATTTGAATTAATGCTTCCATCAGTTCACTGGTAGCAAGCTGCTGATCATAACGGAAACGACTTCCTTCCGGACTGTCCTCCACTTTGATTTCCCACATGGTAAGCCTATCTCGCAGCGCATCCGCCAGGACAAAATCTTTTTCCTCGCGAGCCTGTTTGCGAATCTTCAGAATGAGTTCAATCAATGCGTCTGTAGTTTTTCCTTCCTGGTCCTGTTCTCCACTTTCCATGAATATTGCGAAAACTGACCCCAGCTGAGTAAAGATATCCAGCGCATTTTGAACAGCCTTTATATCAGTGCTTTTGTTTTGGTCTGCACTGGCCACGAAGCTGTTTATCGTATGAGACATTTCAAACAGATCCCCCATGGCTTTAGCGGTATTAAAATCATCATCCATGGCTTCTATGAAGCGGTTCTGTAAGGCAGTAACATCGCTCAAAAAAGCGTTTCCCTTATCATCCGTTTCTGTGGCTGCCTCGGTTTGACCCTGAATGAATTCCTGTCCCAGGGTAAGTGTTGTTTTCAGGCGTCCCAGTGCTTTTCGCGCTTCCTCCAGTTTACCATCATCAAAATCAAGCGGACTGCGGTAATGGGTGGCAATCAGGTAGTAACGTACAACATCACTGGGAAATTTATCGAGGATATCTCGAAGGATAAAGAAGTTCCCCAGTGATTTAGACATTTTCTCACTGTTAACGGTAATAAAGCCATTGTGCATCCAGTATTTAACAAACTCTTGTCCTGTCCACGCCTCTGCCTGTGCGATTTCGTTTTCATGATGAGGGAATATGAGATCTGCCCCCCCTCCATGAATGTCAAAAGTGTTTCCCAGATATTGTGTAGACATAACTGAGCATTCAATATGCCACCCCGGTCTGCCTTCCCCCCAGGGGCTTTCCCAGGACGGTTCCCCCTCCTTGGCTTTTTTCCATAATGCAAAATCGATCGGCTCTTCCTTGCGGTCGTCAACTTCTACCCGAGCTCCGGCCAGCATATCATCGACTGATCTTTTGGATAGTTTCCCATAGTCGCTAAAGGCTTTTACACGATAATAAACATCGCCATCCACTTCATACGCATAGCCTTTTTTAATTAGACATTTTACAGCGTCAATAATCTGAGGAATATGCTGACTGACCCGGGGGTGGACATCAGCCCTCTGGATACCCAGGCGGTCAGCATCCTTGAAATACTCGTTGATATATCGTTCGGCCAGTTTGATAGGGTCTTCCCCCTTCTGGTTGGCACGGTTGATAATTTTATCATCCACATCGGTAAAATTCTGTACATAGGTAACTTCATAGCCTCTATAGGCCAGATATCTTCGCACTGTATCAAAAACAACCAGCGGTCTTGCATTGCCGAGATGAATAAAATTATAGGTTGTCGGGCCACAAACATACATGGAAACCTTATGCGGAACCAAGGTTTGCAGCTCTTCTTTTTGCCCACGCAGGGTGTTGTATACTTTCATCTTCTATCTCCTCACTTTCAAAATATTCTAACCGTTCTTCAAGTTCCTTTATTTTAACCTGCATCGCATTCAATGCATCAGCTACCGGATCCGGCAGGATATTATGATCCAGATCAATGCCTTCGTGACCGTTTATACGACTTCCATCTTTGATAACAATTCTTCCCGGTACCCCCACAACTGTGCAGTTATCCGGAACGGCTTTAAGCACTACCGAGCCGCCGCCAACTTTCACATTATTGCCAACTGTGAAAGATCCTAAAATTTTGGCACCTGCGCTGATGGTTACATTATTGCCAATGGTGGGATGTCGTTTCCCTTTTTCTTTTCCTGTTCCTCCTAGGGTTACGCCCTGATACAGGGTAACATCGTCACCGATTTCAGCCGTCTCACCAATTACAATACCACTTCCATGATCAATAAAAAAACCTTTTCCAATCCTGGCACCTGGATGAATCTCAATACCAGTCAGGTGACGACTGATATGAGACAACAGCCGAGCCAAGAAGTATCGCTTTTTGTTGTACAAAAAGTGGGCCACTCGATGATGCAAAATAGCCTTAAATCCAGGATAACAAACCAGAATCTCCAGCACACTTCGTGCCGCCGGGTCCCGTTCAAATACAACCTGGATCTCTCTTCTCAATGTGGAAAACATGTTATTCATCCTCTCTTTTTCGTTAGGGGTTAGGGGTTAGGGGTTAGGGGTTAGGGGTCAGCTTCTAACTCCTAAAACCTTTCATCTCTGATTAGACATTACTGCTTCCTTCACCGCGGGAATGAATTCCCGCCTACGGGAGAAGAGCGTAGGTTCGGAGTGGGGGTACCCCTCTGTCCCACACCAACGTAGTTGGGAATTTATTCCCGCCGGAGAAGGTGTACGTATAACACCTAACTCCTAACTCCTAACGCCTAACTCCTCACCAAACAAAAAGACCTTTCGTCTCCGATCAGAGACGAAAGGTCTTTACTTCCGCGGTTCCACCCTGTTTGAGTGCATACTGCACTCCGCTTTTGTATCGATGTAACGGTCTTGAACCGTGCATACCTACGCTATTCGGTATGCCTGCTCCCGGGTGCATTTTCAGCAACTTCATACTGTAAGAAGGCTCTCAGCCGGTGACCTTCTATCTCTGGCAGCGATCGACGCTTACTTTTCCCATTCTCAGCATTTTATAAACTTGTATAGATTATATGCAGGTATTGTTGAACCTGTCAATAGCCTTTACTGATTAATTTTTTCCAATGTCTTCTGAACTCTTTCTATACTGTTATTCCTACCCCATATGTAAATGAGATTGGGCAGATCGGGTCCATGGGTCCTGCCGCTCAATGCGCTGCGGAGGGGCATATACACATCTTTTGCCTTGAGCTTGTTGGTTTTCACCGTTATTTTAATAAAGCTCTTAATCTCATCAGGGTTTTCAAATTGAGGAAGTTCCTCTATGAAAAAATTCAAAACCGTCGGTACGGTCTCTCCCTGTAAAACCTCCAGCGCTTCTTCTTCATACTGAATTTCATCAAAGAATACGCCCACTTCTTTGCTTATATCTGATAAACAGGTTAAATGATCGCGAACCGTTTCTACCAGAATACCATAGCTAACCTCATTCAATGCCCTTATCTGATCTGCGTAGGGTGATGCTTCCAGATAAGGTTTGACCAGCGTTTTCAGTTCATCCAGGGTTTTCTTTTTCAGATGCTGCTGATTCAGCCAGTTTAATTTATCCATGTCAAAAACGGCTGGACTTTTGGAAACTCTATTCAATGAAAAGCCTTTCGCTATTTCTTCGGGTGACAGCACTTCCTCCTCCCCTTCCGGAGACCATCCCAACAAGGACAGATAATTGAACATCGCCTCCGGTAAGTATCCCATATCCCTGTACTGTACCAGCGATGTCGCACCATGTCTTTTGCTCATTTTTTGCCGATCTGCACCCAAGATCAAGGAAATATGTGCAAAATCAGGTCGTGGAAAGTTTAACGCATCATAGATCATAAGCTGCCTGGGTGTATTGGACAGGTGTTCCTCGGCACGCATGACCATGGTGACGCCCATGAGAACGTCATCAATAACAACCGCAAAGTTGTACGTTGGCAGCCCTTCTGACTTGGCGATGATAAAATCTCCTTCGTTTTCGCTGTCAAAGCTAACCCGGTCTCTTACCAGATCGTTGACTACATAGATCTTATTCTTAGGAACCCGGAATCGAATGGTCGGTTTCAATCCCTCATCCAGCTTCTGCTGTACCTCTTCTTCGCTTAATTGGCTGCATTTACCCATATAACGTGGGGTTTCCCCTTTGCTGATTAGATCCTGCCGTTCAGCTTCCAGTTCTTCCTCGCTGCAAAAGCAGTAGTATGCAAGCCCCTTATCCAGTAATTCATTAAGATATTGCTGATAGATGTCTAATCTCTCCGTCTGACGATAAGGTCCATTTTCACCTTCCCGGTGGATCCCTTCTTTCCAATCAATCCCCAACCATTCAAGGGATTCAATGATTTCGTCTTCATACTCGCGTTTAGAGCGGTCCAGATCCGTGTCTTCAATCCGAAGAATCATCTCTCCCCCCTGATTTAGGGCATACAGATAATTAAAAAGGGCGGACCTAGCCCCTCCAATATGTAAAGGTCCTGTTGGACTGGGTGCAAAACGCACTCTTGGTGTTTTCATTATGATGTTTCCTCCCTTAAATATTGCGTTAGTTACATAATCAGTGCGATGGCCTGAGCGGAGATGCCTTGTTGTTGGCCTTCGTAGCCTAGTCCTTCGGTTGTGGTGGCTTTGACACTGACCTGTTCGGGGGGTATATTCAGTGCCTTGGCAATGTTTTCTCTCATCTGCAGGATAAACCCGGCTAACTTCGGTTGCTGCGCAACTACTGTACTGTCAATGTTAACAACCGCATAGTCATTTTTCGCCAGCAGGGCTCCCACTTCTTTTAAGAGGATCAAGCTATCGATATCTTTATAGTCCTGCGAACTGTCCGGGAAGTGTTTACCAATGTCCCCAAGGGCAGCCGCACCCAGCAATGCATCACAGATTGCATGCACCAGAACATCAGCGTCAGAATGCCCCAGCAGGCCTTTTTCAAAAGGAATTAAAGCACCTCCCAGAACAAGCCTGCGGCCTTCTGCCAGACGGTGCACATCATAACCAATTCCAACTCGCACAAAAAATCCCCCTGTTGTTTAATCAGACCACGTCCATCCGCCCTCGTCCTCCAAAAAACTCTGGACCTTAATCAGATCAGACGGGGTAGTAATTTTGATGGTTTTGTAATCTCCTTCAATTACTTTTACTCTGCCGATATAGCGTTCAAATAATGAGGCATCATCCGTTGCTGTGAACTTTTCTTCACAAGCCTGCTGATAAGCTGAAACCAGTTCTTCATATTTAAATACCTGGGGTGTCTGGATATGAAAAACGCTTTCCCGGTCAATGGTCTGCCGAACAAAACCGTCCCGATCCACCATCTTCATGGTGTCTTTGCTGACTACTCCAGGTATTGCTGCACCCCATTCCTGTGCTTCTTCCAGCAAGTGATGGAACACAGGGGACGATAAAAGTGGCCGGGCACCATCATGCACAACCACCAAGTCGGTATCCTTCCCCAATTGCTGCAACCCGGCCCACACCGAATCCTGTCTTTCTTTGCCACCCGAGATCACGGCAGATACCTTTTTAAAGTTATACTTATCAATAACCTTCTGTCTACAAAAATCCAAATCTTTTTTTCGAGTCACCACAACAATTTCATCTACAAGATCCAGTTGTTCAAAAAATTGCAATGAATATGCTAACACGGGGTGCCCATTCAAGATTTTGTATTGCTTATTTGTCTTTTCTTGCATACGGGTTCCTTTGCCTGCAGCAGCGATAACAACCCGCACAGACATTTCCTGGGTCTGGGGCATCCGATACTCCCTTCGGTAGTTTACAACAGGATGCGGATGATCCCATTGGTCACGATTAAGGTTTTTAGCCAAATACTTTCACCTCTTGCATTTGTACGCCCTGCAAGGTGTGGTTTGCAGCAACCGGAGGATCTTCCCGCACTTTTCTCGTAAAGATCATTCTACCGGCAGCGGTCTGAAATACGCTGGTTACTAACACTTCGAGATTTTTCCCGAGTTCATCCTGCGCATCTTCAACAACCACCATGGTACCATCATCAAGATAACCAACCCCCTGACCGGGCTCTTTCCCTTCCTTTAAGACATGAATATGCATTGTTTCTCCGGGATAAACCACAACTTTTACAGCATTGGTTAATTCGTTGATATTCAATACGGTAATGCCCTGGAGTTCTGCCACCTTATTCAGATTATAGTCGTTGGTTATAATGTTGGCATCCATCTGTTTGCAAAGACGTAATAGTTTCATGTCAACTTCTTTTTCTTCAGGTATATTCTCTTCTATTATATCAATTTTTATAGAAGGATGCTTTTGCATTTTTGAAAGAAGTTCCAGTCCTCGTCTTCCCTTGTTCCGACGCAGATTATCAGATGAATCAGCAATATGCTGGAGTTCTTCGATTACAAAAACAGGGACAATCAACAAACCTTCCAGGAACTTAGTCAAACAGACATCATAAATACGACCATCTATAATCGCACTCGTATCCAACACTTTTGCTTTTTGTGCAATTTCTGTCTTCTCCAGGTTCATTTCATGATTAGATAGCGGCAACAGATCCCATACATCTGGCGCTCTCCGCACCCCCACTTTGCATCCCAGGTATGCACATAAGATAAACATTGCAATGGTCAGATAGATTCCTGCAGGACGAATCAGAGATAAAGGATAACTGGTTAAAAACCCAACCAAAACACCCAGTAATAGTCCTGCTGTTCCCCCTACAAGAATTTCAATTGACGTGCTGTCCAGAAAACGATTTAATTTTTTAAGCGCTCGATAAATTTTATGAAGAAACCATCCTGCCGATATATAACCGATTAGGAAAGACGCTAAACCGACTGCCCCATAAAACATTGGGCTTCCCCCAAAATACATTTTCGTTGTGTATCCTACCCACAGTCCAAAAATAAGTGCAAAAAGCAATAATGGCATCGATATATATTTCATTACCATTTTTTCACCTCCATATACTAGTCTTGTTTAAATTAGGAAATATTATACAGAATAATTAAGAGTTTTATTGGAGGTGCATAAATTTGTTGGTTAGTTGGTCAGTTGGTCAGTTGGAAAGAATAGAGACGGATTACACGGACCCTTCGGGCACATCCTGTGGATACAACTGATACTCCTTACAGTCGTTAATAATGACGCGGATTAACACGGCTGAATAGTAACCACCTATGAAAATGGGTGAGGAGTCAGGCGCTATGCGCCAAGCATTGCCCTAACCCCTTACCCCTAACCCCTTACAAAAAAATCCGTGTTAATCCGGGAAATCCGCATCATATTTAAAGTGACCGTAGGGAACATCAGTGGTACCCGCAAGGGTGTGTCTATTAAACCTATTTTCTAATTAACCTACTTCAACGTTCCAACTGTCCAACTAACCAACTGTCCAACTAATATTTTTGCTTATACTCAACCTATTTTCTAATTAATTCATTTGGCTTTTTAAATAATTTTGGTTTTTGATGTGTTTCAAGTCTTTTCCAATTATTAACCGGCTTATTAGCAGGGCCTGCGTTTCATTGACAAACCCTTAATGAGAAGGATATAATGATTGCAATAGCGAAGTTCTGGGAGGTTGGCCCTATTTATGAAGGATTTAATATGTGACGAGTTTCAAAACACTGTTGATAACCTTCTAATCCGACATCATAGTATTTTAGACGTGCTTTCTAAGCTTTCTGAATCTACTAGTCGAGTAAACCGGGCGGTTATAAAATCCGCAACAGAATGTGGCTGTGTTTCAGTGAATGCTACAAAAATGAAACTCCCTGACAATGTAGAATCTGTCGAGGAACTGAAAACATACCTGGATAATCATCTCAGGGGAGATATGTGCCCTCACTGTGAAGAAGTTATCATGAGCGAACTGGGAAAGATGCTTTTTTACACAGCAGCATTATGCAATTGTCTCGATATTAATTTGTATGATGTATTTTTGAAGGAATACAAACAAGCTTCAATTCTTGGGTTTTTTAATATGACCTAATATTTTGCACTAAAAAGCCGCTGTTTTACAGCGGCTTTTTCTATTTTTTGATAGTCCCTTATACCATATACTCCAGAAGCAACTGTTCCTGCATTCTTTTTAAGCCATTTTTAACAGATCTGGCTCGCACTTCACCAATTCCGTCTACATCATCCAGTTCCTCAATACTGGCTCTTAATACATGATCCAACAGATTAAAACGTTCTATCAGATTTTCTATTACCGAGGGCGGAATCCTGGGGATTTTGTTTAACATACGATATCCTCTCGGTGATACCTGTTGTTCAAGATGACTGTTGCTGTTTCCTATCGCCAGCGCTCTGGCAATTACCAGTGGATCAGCTATATCTTCCTGAAATCCTGTAAGAAGACCTTTCATTATTTCACCCGAGGTTTTGTCCTGATTATTAGAGTAATCCTTGATAATCAGCTTCGCTTCCTCTTCAACATTCGCAACCAGTTCATCCAGCTGCATTTTAACCAAACGTCCTTCTGTTCCCAGTTCCGCTATGTAATCCTCAATCTCTGCTGCAATACTCAAAACCTTTATACAGCGGCGCAGAACTTCACACACCTCAGAAACAGTCACCATATCTTCAAATTCGAGCCCCCCCAGACGCTGCAGTTCTCGAATGAGGACATTTCTATATTTTTCAAGGGTTTGCAAGGCCTGATTGGCTTTTACAAGAATAGACGCAATATCACGCAAACGAAAACTGATATTACCCTGGTAAAGGGTTACCACGCTTCGCCGTTGAGAAATTGCTACTACCAGTCCCCCTATTTGCTGTGCTACCCTTTCAGCCGTTCGATGCCGAATGCCTGTTTCTTGGGAAGGAAGCATAGGATCGGGATCAAGTTGTGCATTGACCACAATAATTCTTGATGCATCACTGCTGGTGATAATGGCACCATCCATCTTGGCCAGTTCATAAAGCCTGGCCGGAGAAAATTCACAGTCAATGCGAAATCCTCCTGAAACCAGTTCCATCACTTCAGGTGAATCCCCTACGACAATTAGTCCCCCAGTATGCGCATGCAATACGTTTTCTATTCCCACTCTAAAAACAGTTCCGGGAGCAAGCATGTGCAATGACTTCCGAAAGTTTTTACGATGAACGTCTTCTGCCACCCTTATCCCTCCATCACTCTCTCAATAAATTCATCCAGGTTATTTATCTTATCTATCTCTAAACCATAATCATTCACTTTATTATTCCCGCCCCCGGTGGGAATAACAGCACGTCTGAAACCCATCCTCGCGATTTCTTTTAATCTTGCATCCATAAAAGGAACGGGACGCAGTTCCCCTGACAGGGCAAGCTCTCCCATAAAGACAGTATCAATGACCAGCGGCCTGTCTCTGTAGGAAGAAAAAATAGCCGCAGCTATGCCTAGATCTACCGAAGGATCTTTCAAGAAAACACCGCCGGTGACTTTCAAAAAAACATCATAGGAGCCCAAACTTAATCCTCTATTTTTCTCAAGTACAGCAATAATAAGTGCCAGCCTGTTTTGATCAATGCCTGAAGCCATACGTCTCCCGTAAGAGGGACCAGATGATGAAACAAGGGCCTGTACCTCTATCAGCAAAGGCCGACTTCCTTCATACGAAGCAACAACGGCAGATCCACATACCTCCTGGGAGCTGCTACTTAAAAAAATCTGGGCGGGATCCAGCACCTCCGCCAGTCCCATGCCACTCATCTCGAGAAGGCCAATCTCATCAGTTGAACCAAATCGGTTTTTCACCCCGCGCAAAAAGCGAAACGAGTAGTTCTTCTCGCCTTCAAAATAAACGACTACATCAACCATGTGTTCCAAAACCTTCGGCCCTGCCAGCGCACCATCTTTGGTTACATGTCCAACCAAGAAGAAAACCTTGCCACTGTTTTTGGCCAGTTTCATAATCCTGGCTGTACATTCTCTAAGCTGGGATACACTTCCCGGTATCGAAGATAATTCCTGTGAATATACTGTTTGTATTGAATCAACAATGATTAGGTCTGGATCAATGTCCTGAATATAAACATTCAGCAAATCAATGTTCTGTTCACTCAAAAGATAAATCTGCTGACTGTTTATATCTAATCGCAAAGAACGCAAACGAATCTGTTCAGGGGACTCCTCTCCTGATAAATAGAGCACTTTTTTCCCTTGACATGCAATTTTATCGGCGACCTGTAAAAGAAGCGTGGACTTGCCTATCCCCGGGTCCCCACCCAGCAAGATTAATGATCCCGGTACCATACCACCCCCGAGCACCCGATCAAGTTCTCCTATCTCGGTGGATAGACGCTGCGTATTACTGCCGTTTATTTGATCCAGCATGATTGCAGGTGTTTTCGATGAAATACGCGGTTTTTTCACCTGGGCAATTTCCTCCACCAGGGTATTCCAGTTGCCGCATCCCGGACATTTTCCCAACCATTTGCCAGATTCATAACCACATTCACTGCACACAAAAATGTTTCTAGTTTTACCCATAAAGTCCCCTTTTTCCTTTATTATAATACGAAACCCGGCTTTTTCCTAATGATACCAGTGAGAAAGTTTAGCCAAAAATACGTTAATTAGATAATAAGAATCGAAAACACTGATGTTCGCTGATTACCGCTGATTAACGCTGTTCTTTTTTATTATATATAAAACAGCGTTAATCAGCGGACATCAGCGGTAATCAGCGTTAAAAATCGTTCCCTTCCCCGGTTGCACGCTAATTTTCATCGGTGGTTGTGTCCTGCGTCATCCGCCTTACCTGCTTACTGTAAAACCCCCTCTATTCCTGAAACATACAGATAATAAAGGGGGCTGATTTTTTATTGTACGATATGTCGCTATCCTTTGCGTACGGTCATTTGGCCGTCCTGGGCGTCTACAAGGATGGTGTCACCTGGTTCTACTGTTTTCTTGAGGATTTCTTCGGAAACCAGATCCTCTACCAGTTTCTGAATCGCTCTTTTCAAAGGACGTGCACCATAGGCGGGATCATAGCCGTCTGTCATGATTTTTTGTCTGGCTGCATCACTAATATTTAGGGTGTAGTCATTTTCCTTTACTCTGCTGGCAACATCTTTCACCAGCAGGTCGATAATCTCCTTGAGTTCTGTTTCGTTTAAACTCTGAAATACGATGATTTCATCGATTCTGTTCAGGAACTCTGGTCTGAAGGTGTGTTTCATCTGTTCCATGACCCGTTCCTTCATTTTATTGTAGTTTTCAGCCTCGTCAACGGCTCGGTTAAAGCCCATTACCTTATTATTTCTTAAAAATTCTGCCCCTACGTTAGACGTCATAATAATGATCGTATTGCGAAAATCTACGGTTCTTCCATGTCCATCCGTCATTCTGCCATCTTCAAGCACCTGCAGCAAAATGTTAAACACATCAGGATGGGCTTTTTCTATTTCATCTAATAATATTACAGAATAAGGCTTACGACGCACCTTTTCCGTTAACTGCCCTCCTTCATCATACCCAACATACCCTGGAGGAGATCCAATCATTCTGGAAACAGCATGTTTCTCCATGTATTCGGACATATCTAATCGAATAATTGCGTCTTCACTTGCAAACATGGCGTCAGCCAGGGAACGAGCCAGCTCTGTTTTTCCCACTCCGGTGGGACCTAAGAAAACAAAGGACCCAATCGGTCGTTTCGGATTCTTCAGACCAGCTCTAGCCCTGCGCACCGCTCTTGAAACAGCCTGAACAGCATCATTCTGTCCAATCACTCGCTTATGCAGAACTTCCTCCAGATGAAGCAGTCTTTCGCTTTCTTCCACCGCCAGTTTGCTGACTGGAATCCCTGTCCAGCTGGAAATAATCCCTGCAATCTCCTCCTCCGTAACGGACCCCATTTCCAGGCTTCGCTTGCCCATCCACTCCTTGCGTTCATTTTCAATTTGATCTTTGAGTTTTTGCTCCTGATCTCTTAACTGTGCTGATTTTTCATATTCCTGGGTCGCAATGGATTCTTCTTTCTCCTTCACCAGTTCTTTGAGCTGGGCTTCGAGTTCTTTGATTTCCGGAGGAAGCACATAATTTGCCAACCGCACCCGGGACGCCGCTTCATCAATTAAATCAATGGCCTTGTCAGGCAGGAAGCGATCACTAATATACCGTGCTGATAAACGTACCGCGGCTTCCAACGCTTCATCCCCTATTTTTACGCCGTGGTGTGCTTCATATCGGTCACGAACACCTTTGAGAATTTCAACGCTTTCTTCCAGGCTGGGTTCATCGACGATAATAGGTTGAAAACGTCTCTCTAGGGCCGCATCTTTTTCAATGTGTTTGCGATATTCATTCAATGTAGTGGCTCCTACACACTGAAACTCGCCTCTGGCCAGTGATGGTTTTAAAATATTCGCAGCATCAATAGCCCCCTCTGCAGCTCCGGCTCCAACGATGGTATGCAGTTCATCAATAAAGATAACGACGTCTCCCGCTGATTTGATTTCGCTGACAATCCGGGTCAGCCGGTCTTCAAATTCACCCCGGTACTTTGTACCTGCAATCATGGTTGACAAATCCAGGGAAACAACCCGCTTATTACTTAGTGTTTCTGGCACCTTATCCTCAACAATTCGCTGGGCCAACCCTTCCACAATAGCAGTTTTGCCTACGCCAGGGTCCCCAATCAAGACAGGATTATTTTTAGTGCGGCGGGATAATATCTGCACCACTCTTTCAATCTCCTTATCACGGCCAATCACGGGATCGAGGCGCCCTTCACCGGCATCTTTTGTCAGGTCTCTGCTAAAACCATCCAGGGTAGGTGTTTTGCTTCTGGGTTTCCGTTTACCCTGAGGATGATGGGAATGCGATGTATTCCTGGGTTCTTCCTGATTCATCATCCCAGGTGCCTCACCGCCTAAAAGTAAAATAACCTGTTCGCGCAGCTCATCTAATTTCACGTCCATGGAAAGCAGCACCTGGCTGGCTACGCCCTCCTCTTCCCGGAGAACGGCTAGGAGTAAATGCTCGGTTCCAACATAATTAACTCCCTGGAGACGAGCCTCATCAAAAGCAAGGTTAAAAACCTTTTTGGCCCGTGGCGTGATGGGTAGTTCTCCAGCGGGTCCTTCCGTATAAGACGGGTCCTGCCCTAAAAACTTCTTGACTTCTTCTCGAATGGTATCCAGATTAAGCCCCAGATTCATCAAAGCCCGGGCTCCAATCCCCTCCCCTTCACGCAAAAGTCCCAAAAGTATATGCTCTGTACCAATCGCAGGATGACCCATTCCCTTAGCCTCTTCCTGCGCATGAATCACTGTATTTTTAGCACGCTGCGTAAATCTTCTAAACATCTTGCCCATCCTCCTTTGTACCAGACTCAATCGTCGGTAAATGATTTTGTATTTTCATTAACTTTTCCTGAATGACTTCTGCTCTGCGCAGGTCTCTATGGATTGGATCCATTTCCTGCCCTGATTTTCTTTGCAGGTGGGCAGGACGAATGGCAACGATCATTTCATTCAAAATGAAAGGGGTAATTACCTGTATTAATCCCAGATCCACTCCCAGACGCAGATCTGATAATAAACTCAAGGCCTCATTTGAGGTAATTATTCTGGCATTGGTCAATATACCAAAAGCACGCCCTACCCGATCCTCCAGTTGATAACGCATGTCTTCTAAAAGCTTCTGGCGCAGGATTTTCTCCTGTTCTACGATCTGTTCGGCAATGGTTTGCAGATAGTTACAGATCTCCTCTTCCGTCTGCCCCAGGGTAATTTGATTGGATAATTGAAACAGATTGCCAATCACTTCGCTCCCCTCACCATAGATTCCACGAACTGTTAAACCTAATTGACCAATATTTTGAAATACATGCTGTGTCTGCCCTGTAATCTGCAAAGCAGGTAAATGAAGCATGACAGACGCCCGAAGTCCCGTACCTACATTGGTAGGGCAGGCGGTCAGATAGCCCATTCGTTCATCAAAAGCATAATCCAATTGTTTTTCACAATGATCATCCAATTCTTGTGCCTGTTCATAACAATTAGCCAGTTGTAAACCCGGAAGCAGACATTGGATGCGAAGATGATCTTCTTCGTTAATCATCGTGCATAGGGACCCGTCCTCATTAACCAGAATCCCTTGATAGGATCGGCTTGAAGCAGCATGTTCTGGGCTGCTCAAATGTTTTTCGACCAAAATTTCTCGCTCCAAACTGCTTAACTGATCAAAACGAACCAAGGCCATCTGCTCCAACCTGGTGTCTTTACCTTGTTGCCATGCTTCTTTTATCGTTTCCATACAGGCTTCCCCGCTTTGCTGGTTCATGCGATGTGGAAAAGGAATGGATTGCAGGTTGCGAGCAAGGCGAACTCGACTGCTGATAACAATATCATCCCCCCCGGGGGTACTATCCATCCATCTTACATAGTTGCTGTTTATTAAATCAGTCACATTCATATCTTCTGCCCCCCTTTTTTACTGAAGTCCTTTTTCTAATGCTTTAATTGAATCTCTGATTTCAGCGGCTATTTCGTACTTTTCAGACGCTACTGCTTCCTGAAGCTGCTGTTTTAAGGTGTCAATCTTCTTTTTGATCAGCACTTTCCCTCCACTTCTGGAAGGAATCTTTCCCTGATGCTGACTATTGCCATGGATTCTCCGCAGCGTCGGTTCTAACTCCTTTTCATAGGCATGATAACATTCACTGCATCCCAGTTTTCCAGTTTTCCTGATCTCCATAAATTTCATGCCACAGTTCGGACAACTATCTATCTCTGCCATAGTTGGCATATTGTTCACAGGATGCTGCATGCCAAAAATGCTTCCCAGCAAATTGGGAATTGAAAATTGGCTAAGATCCAAAATATACATCCCTTTCTTTACTGCGCATTCCTCACATAAGTGAGTTTCAACCATTTTCCCATTCACCATATGGGTGAAATGTACGGTTGCATTTTTTTTCTTACATTCTTCACAAATCATAAAAAAGACCTCCTTGTCTAAAACCAACTTTCTTTATTTCTCATAAAACTGCTCCAGCGCCTTGATAAATCCCTCGTTCAACTTCAATTGATATTCTATGGGTAAACTTTTCCCCGCATTCAGCGCCAAAAATCGTATTATTTCAGCTTCTCCTTCTGATATCTTTTGTTTGTCATATAGTTCACGAATAAACCTGAAAAGCTCGCTGTTATCCAATAGGACTGCAAGGTACTCTGAATTATATTCTGTAATGCGTACATAACCGCACCCACCACGTCTGGACTCTGTATAATATCCTTCTCTTTGGGTAAATCGAGTCCCTAATACATAAGTTACCTGTGATGGGACACAATCAAATGTCTCGGCTAATTCCGCCCTTTGTATCTCAATCTGCCCGTTCTCACTTCGGGCAATAAGCACCTTGATATACTGTTCAATTCGATCAGCCAGACTGCGTGCCATAACCTTCCTCCCACCATTGACTTTGTTTGACCTTTGTTTATATTCTAAATCTACACAAGCATATAATGCAAGCCCCATTTTTAAAATTTAGCCCCTACTTTGACTAAAGTTAACCATAACAGTTTAACTTCTAATTAGACAGATAATGCCGTAAAAAAAGAGGTAAGCGTTTATAGCTTTACCTCTTGTTGTTATTGCCATTCTTTTGTTTTTGTTTAGTCCCAGCGGAGTTCGATGTTGCTTCCATTGATAACGGGAGTGGTGAAGCCGGCTTCCTGTCCATCAACTTTTATGATCAGCCTTCCTCCAACCGGGGGTTTGATATTGATAACTTGAAAAATATCACTTAGAATATACGAACTTTTGGAGGCTTGAAAACTTAACCTCATTCCACTCACCAGTTCGTCTTCCAGTGACAATGGTTGTCCATCTTGCACGATGACGTTTGCCATGGAACCAAGTTCAATCGTTTCACCGTTCACCAATACCTGGCATACATTTTTCCCCTTCTCTTCCATGTTAACAATGTTTTTGATGCAAGGCTTTTCCTGTGTAATCCAGTAAGCAATGTTTGCCCCAGGAGTAATTGGCCGTCTTAGATCGGCGGGGAGACCATCAATCAGAATTTTAAGTGGCATCCAGTCTAGAAATAGCTCTTTTTCATTCAGCCAATACTGATACCTGCTGGGTTTCAGGAGACTCTCTTTGACACCTGCTTTTCGAAGCACTTCTCCCAGTTCCAACCGTTGTTCAATTTGTACCCTGCCCCGATCCGGAATTTGTTTTTGCTTATCTTTCCATACCTCACCGTTCATACTAACCTGCGGCTCTAAAATAATCTCTTCTCCATTCACGCAAGCCTTTCCCTCTAGACCTGTAAGAATTTGAGACAGGGTTACGATGGCATCCTGTCCATCTACCCCTTTCGCGAATGTAATATTATCACCATCATGAATATGTTCGTCTAACCCGGTGTCCTGACCGTTGACTTTAATCACCGGTCCTGTCCCCAGATTACCCTTAAAAACGACCACCTTTCCATTCACCTCAAGGGTCTTTCCCATCCCTGGTTTGCCATATACGTTACTCAGATTAATTCCCGAACTGAGAATGGCCGCAGCAACATCAATCTCACCAAGATTCCACAGAGGCACTTCTCTTTCATTCACCTTAACTTTGATAAACGGAACCGGGGGGGTATCCAGACACTGATACGCAATACCCAGTGGTGTAACCCCTTGTGGACCTTCTAAATTACTAAAATCACCAGAAAAATCGGAAAAACTATCTCTGGTCCTGATGCCTACCCGGTTTGATGGAATTTCAATTTCCCGGGCGATGTGGTTACTCAAACCAGGGGTTAAACTTCCGCCACCCACACACACAACTGCATCAGGTGCCTTTTGATTTAATTCAAGAATATTTTTAGCAATTTGAGAGGATAAGTCCTGTATGACAGGTTCTAATGAGGCTACAATCTCTCCGGACGAAAAACCCATGACATTACCAAGGATATCAACAAAGTTCACCTCATCTTCTGCAGACAGCCTACATTTTAATCCTTCCGCGGAATTAAAATCAAGCAGATAGGTTGAAGCCAGGTGTTCTGTTAATTCATCACCACCAAAAGGAACCATCGCATAAGCAAAAATATGATTATTCTTGACGATCGCAATATCCGAGGTGCCTGCACCAATATCAACCAGGGCCAGATTTAGCAGACGCATGTTGGGAGGAATTGCCACCGATAGCGCCGCGATAGGCTCCAGCGTCATGCTGAGCACTTCTAAATCCGCCCGTTTTAATGCTGAAAACAGACTATCCACAACCACTCTGGGTAGGAAAGTCGCAATCACTTCTACCGCAATCTGACTTGCCACTTGCCCCACCAGATTAACAATAGATTGTTCTTCGAGCTGATAGTTCACCACACTGTATCCCACGCAGAAGTAACGTCCATTTTGATTGTCTCCTTCCTCCTGGGCCAGCCTATACTGCGCCTTCTGAATGGCTTCTATCTCCAGGGCTCGAACTTCTTCGGTTGTGATCTCACTCAACCCTGACCGTTGTTTCTCGATTCTGGTTTGCGCTGTTTTCAATGCTCTCCCAGCAGCGGCAACCGCAGCCGATTCCAGAATTTTCCCAGTCTGTTTTTCCAATCGATTCTTTATCTCAATGATAATAGCTGCAACTGCTTCCACATCATGAATTTGTCCATCCATCATGGCCCGGGTGTTATGCTGAATCGTTTCTGAAGCCAATACTTCATAACCTGATTCATTCTTTTCCATAATTAACCCAGTTACCTTCCGGGTACCAATATCCAGTGCAAATACTTGCTTATTCTCCATCTGTCTTTTCCCCTCCAGCTCTGGCTTTGATGCAGCATTTTCGTCTGTTTCGGGCGCTATTCCCGTCCCATTCTTCGGAGTTTTCGCTTTTCCGCAAATATTGCTGCAACAAACCTGGGTAAAACCATCTGCCTTTTTAAACGGCTCGGTTCACTCAATAAACGATACAACCATTCAATATTGAGCGCAATCATCCAACTGGGTGCCCTTTTTTTATTACCGGAGATAACATCAAAACTTCCCCCAACTCCTATGCAAACAGGCACTTCCAGAAGGTCTTTATACTCCTGAATCCAGAATTCCTGGCTGGGTGCACCCAACGCTACGAATAGAATTTGGGGTATTTTCCCTCTTATTTCCTTAATGAGTGCAGGGATATCTTCCTGCTTAAAATAACCATCATGGATACCGCATACCTTTAGTTCATTATATTTTTCTTGCAAACGGCGTGCCGCTGACTCTGCCACCCCCGGTGCCGATCCCAGAAGGTAAACCGACCACCCTCTGACCGCCGCACGATCACAGAGTTGATACAACAAATCTATGCCTGTAACTCGTTCCTGAAACTGGTATCCTAATTTTCGTCCACCCCAGACGATCCCAATACCATCAGGCGTCACCAAATGGGCCTGATTGATAATGTTATTTAGCTCAATATTGGTCCGGGCTTCATAAACAATCTCGGCATTTAAAGTGATCACGTGAGCTGGTTTCCCGATCTCTATGAAGTTTTCTATCCTTTCAAGCGCCTGTCCAGCATCCACGAGATCAACCTGACATCCTAATATATTCGCCTTTTTTTCTGCTTGCATTGATATCTCCTTATTTTCATACCTTGCAATGATTATATACTATTCTAGTTTTACCTTGTTTCTAGATTTTCCTCCTCAATTCCTTTTTTTGCAGCACGAAAACCCGCTGATAATACATTTAGCTGCAAAAATAAAAAAACTCATCCTTAATGTGAGAATGAATTAATTAGAAAATAGGATTTTTTGAACGCAGATTTTCGCTGATGTCCGCTGATTAACGCTGTTTTTTTAAAAATATTTTAAACAGCGTTAATCAGCGGTAATCAGCGTATATCAGCGTTAAAATCGTTCCCTTCCCCGGTTGCACACTGATTTTCATCTGTGGTTGTGTCGTGCAGACATGGGTGGTTAGTACGAAAATAGGATAGACGCTGATTATGCTGATCGATATGATTAACGCTGATAAGGGACACTGAGTTTTTGGTTAGGGGTAAGGAGTGAGGGGTGAGGAGAAGGCTTGACGCGTAGCGTCTAGCTTCTGCCGCCTGACCCCTAACCCCTCACTCCTCACTCCTCACCAATTTTCATTGGTGGTTGTGTCGTGCGGCCATGGAGGGTTAGTTGGAAAATAGGTTGAGTATAAGCGGAATTATTAGTTGGACAGTTGGAACGTTGAGGTGGGTTAATTAGAAAATAGGAACCGAAAACGCTGATGTTCGCACTCTTGAGTGTGGTACCCGTAGGGTGCGTTAAAATCATTCCCTTTTTCTTCACAGCTATCATTTAGCTCCTCACCTAGACCACTGCGCCTACCTGATTAATCGCTATATCCAGGGATTCGTCTTCAGCCTGTACGACCTTCTGGCAGGTTTCATAGGCTCTTACCGTATTGATAAGCTGCACCATTTCTTTGACTGCATTAACATTAGACAGTTCCTGGTATCCCTGGAGAATGCCAGGATCTTCTAAGGGGTCAGCAACCTGATCCAGGTTATTATACAGGTCTTCTTCTTTTTGCAGGGCTTGTGGATCTTCAAATTGCACAATTTTTATTCTACCCTGTGTTTCACCATTCATCGTAATCATTCCCTGACGATCAATAGCAAACTCGCCATCAACAGGAATCATCTGATCAAGATCATCTAACACCGGATAATCCTGCTGGTTTACCAGAAATCCGTCTGCACTTATTACAAAGGAACCGTTGCGTGTAAAACGGTCTCCCTCCGGTGTCTGCACAACAAAAAATCCATTCGGATTACCGATGGCAAGATCTGTTTTTCTATCGGTTACTTTCGTACTTCCAACCGCATAATCCGTAGTGATGTTTGCTATACAGGCGCCTGTACTCAAAGATCCAAGAGGCACAGGTGAATCTTTATTTATCTGCCCCGCATGTTGTTGATCATTGTTTTCCATTCGGCTAATCAGCATCGCTGGAAAGGCCTGGACAATAGCCACATCCTTCTTAAATCCTCCAGTATTTACATTCGCAATATTATTAGCAATAACATCCTGTCTGCCCATCTGTACCATCATCCCGGCTGCCGCTGTATATAAACCCTTAATCATGGAAATCCCCCTCAAAACATCTTACTATCTATATCGACATTTATGACCATTCCTTTAATCCCATTACTATTTTCGCAGTAGACAGATAATGTGCAACAAGAGAGGTTGAATGGACGCGGACTCACGCGGACTTTTTGGACTAACGCGGACTTTATTGTGTAAATGATCCTCTTCCGCACCAAACAAAAAGACACTAACTGTTAAGTAGCATGAAGGGAGCCAGGCTCCTAACTTATTCGCAATATGTAATGGAAACCAATTATATCTTCTGAATAAGTTAAGAGCCTAGCACCTTTTTTGCCTATGGAGTCGGATTCCAATAGGTTCTTTTGTGTTCCCTTGTGTTCTTCCAGTTCCTAAATTAAAAGGGTTTCATAAGAGTATGAATACTCCTCTACGGTTTAAGAAACGCTCAATCAAAAATCAAAAAATGGTCCGCGAAAGTCCAGAAAGTCCGCGTGGGTCCGCGTCTATTCAACCTTTCTCGTAACTTCGCATTATCTGTCTAATGTACAGTTGTTTTTGGGCAAATGAATACCTCCATTCTGATGGATACGGGAATGGAGGTTTTGCTTTTTGTCTTTTTGCTTCTATAGGACACGCTTGGCGCCTTTTTGGTTGTGACGGGTAAGATATTTCATTTCATGGAGGGCTTTGCCGGTTCCTTTTGCCACACACGAAATTGAATCATCTGCAATATGTACAGGTAATTCCGTTGATTTTGATAATAAAATATCCAGGCCATCCAGCAGGGATCCCCCTCCTGTCATTACGATTCCGTTATTGACGATATCTGCAGCCAATTCTGGCGGAGTAATCTCCAGGACTTTTTTCACCGCTTCGATCACTGCGTAGACTGGTTCTGCTAACGCTTCCCAACTCTCCTCCGAGGTCATGATAAGGGTTTTAGGCAGACCTGTAACGAGATCTCTGCCCCTGACTTCCATGGATTGGTGTCTGTTTTCATCAGTTACATAGGCGCTGCCGATCTTTATCTTAATCTCTTCTGCTGTACGATCACCAATCATAAGCTTGTATTTTCTACGGATATGACGAATAATTGCTTCATCGAACTTGTCTCCTCCTACACGAAGAGATGTATCACAAACAATTCCACCAAGAGATAACACGGCAACATCCGAGGTTCCTCCCCCGATGTCTACAACCATATGTCCAGTTGCTTCAGATATGTTGAGTCCTGCACCAAGTGCTGCTGCAAGGGGTTCTTCAATAATATACGCTCTTTTGGCCCCTGAAGCCAGTGTAGCCTGCCGCACTGCTCGTTCTTCTACATCGGTTGCTCCGGTTGGAATACATACAATCACTCTTGGTTTAAAGAACGTGTTTTGTCCCATCACTGATTTTATAAAACAAGTCAACATTTTTTCGGTCGTGTCATAGTCTGCAATGACACCCTCTCGGAGAGGCCGAATGGCGGCAATATGACCTAGTGTCCTTCCTAACATCTGTCGGGCTTCTTCCCCCACTGCAATAAGTTTTCGAGTCGATTTATCCATGGCGACAACGGAAGGTTCATGCAAAGCAATTCCTTCCCCTTTTTTAAAAACCAGTACACTCGCTGTTCCTAGATCAATGCCAATATCCTCTGAAAAACACACGTCGAATCCTCCCAGTTTATTATTCTTCATTCTATTATTTTAACTTTATTTAGAGAATATGGCTAATTATTTCTTACGTACAGTTGGTTAATTGAGCATATTTCTGCCGAGTTGCTTCACCGCCGCGAATATGTCTTTCGGCTTTGTTCTGGTCTAATACGCCTTTTACTTTCTCTGCCATTTCTTTATCAATACGAGGCAATCTTTCGGAAACATCCTTGTGTATTGTACTCTTACTGATTCCAAATACCTCCGCTGTCTGTCTCACTGTGTCGTTTGTCTCCAGGATATGATTTGCCACCATTACAGCTCTTTTTCGGATGTAATTTTGCATTTTTTCCCCCCCTCCCATTGAATTACTTACAGTATATTCGGGAGGTAAGAAATCAAGACCTCAGTATGGAATTTTATAGAAGTCTATATCTTGATAATAGTGATTCAAGATTTCACGGTAACTATATCCTTTTTTCGCCATCCCATTCGCCCCGTACTGACACATACCAACCCCATGCCCATATCCTCTGGTTTGCACAATGATTGCTCCGTTACGTCTGCTAAACTCCATCCACGTAGAGGGTAATCCAAGTTGGGCTCTAACCTTAAAGGCTTGCAGTGTTTTATTATTCACCTTGATTTTTTTTGTCCGTCCGCTCTCGGTTTGTGATACGACTCCTATGTTTTCAATTTCTTCTGATAGGTTTAAACAACTGGCAAAAGATGAAACCGAAAAGGTTTGTTCTTTGAGAAAATGGGCCGAAGCACTGCAATACTCGCAAGGTACACTTTGTAAATATAGCACTGGGTTTCCCCATGATTCTTCCGCGCTCGCTGTTCTTCCGCCACAACATGAATGGTACACGGTATCAGCTGGTTTGGAATCATATAGAATAATCTCCCCTCGCGTCAAACGGACTGCTTCCTTAACATGCTCTAACAATTCTGTCGGGCATGAAGGATTACGTTGTTTGTAATGTTCTATGGTGATAAAGGCCTGACAGGTTGCAATATTATCTGATAAATCAGCGTCTTCAGGATAGTCATGATCTTCTATTATTTTACGTATTGCATAGGTTCGGGCACATACAGCTTGTGCTTTTAAAGCTTCCATTTCAAAGGATAATGGCATTTCTGCCGTTACAGCTCCGATGATATAGTTTTCCAGGGTTAGATTGATGGTAGATGAACTCTGGTGGAGATACAACGATATGAAGGGTTCAAGGTTATTTTTATCTGCTTGGTTATTGCGAATCATCTGGAACAGCAAAAATAGGCCTACACAAATAAATAGACCCAGTACAAGTATTACAATTTTTTTCGATCGTTTCATTTTTTTCATAATCTATAATATGAAAAAGAACATGGTGAATATGCCATGTTCCTTTTCCTATTATTCACTTCTGATACAAGCCCCCATGGCATTTAATTTATCAATTATGGCCTCGTATCCTCGGTCTACGTGTTCACTATTACAAATAACACTCTCTCCATCTACGTTAAGGGCTGCAATAACCAGGGCAGCACCTGCTCGTAAATCTGTTGCTTTTACCTTTGCACCTGTTAATCTGTCCACCCCTCGGACAATGGCCGTTCGTCCTTCTGTTTTTATGTCCGCCCCCATCCTGGTAAGCTCCTGTACATGCATAAAACGGTTTTCAAAAACTGACTCACTGATTACGCTGCTTCCTTCCGCACTTGTCAAATATGCCATCATCTGTGCCTGCATATCGGTAGGAAATCCTGGATAAGGAAGGGTCTTAATATAGATGGGTCGAATCTTACCTGACCTTTCAACAATAATTACATTTTCCTCTTCTGTGATCTGTGCTCCGCTTTCGATTAGTTTTGCGGTAACGGCTTTCACATGTTCGGGAATCACATTATGGATCATTGCGTTCCCTTCAGTTGCAGCCACCGCAATCATATAGGTTCCTGCTTCAATCCGATCAGGAATAGGTGTATACTCGATGCCATGCAGTTCCTTAACGCCTTTTATACGAATTACATTAGTTCCTGTTCCCTTAACACTTCCACCCATGCTATTAATAAAGTTAGCCAGATCAATTACTTCCGGTTCAAGCGCAGCATTTTCAATATATGTTGTTCCTTCAGCTACCGCTGCTGCCATCATAATGTTTTCTGTTGCGCCAACAGATGGATAATCCAAATAAATATGGGTACCTTTCAATCCGTTGGTCCGGGCAACCACATCACCAGAGGATAAACAAATCTCTGCACCCAGTGCATGAAAACCTTTTAAATGCAAATCAATAGGACGGTTCCCGATCGCACAACCTCCAGGCAATGACACGCGTACTTCACCCTGTCTAGCCAACAATGGACCCATCAGCAAAAACGAAGCCCTTATCTGTCTCACCAGATCGTAAGGTGGATAAGTCGACTGAAGTCCACCTGATAGATATAGACAATGCTCCTTTTGCTCAACCGTTACCCCCAGTGCACGAATCAATTGGCTTATGATGATTACATCGTTAATATAAGGTACTTTTTTAATACAGACCGGTTCATCCGTTAGAATTGATGCAGCAAGTATCGGTAGTATTGCATTCTTGGAAGAGCTCACTTCTACATGACCCCGTAATTTAGTTTTGCCTTTAATAAACATTTCCAATTGTTCACCATCACCTCCCTCCAAAAAAGTCTTTAAAGTCTAATAATCATTGAGTAATAAAGGGAATCCTAAATAAATTCGGGTATTTTCATCACTGTCAGCACATTTAATGCCTACCTGAACATTTACTTTTTTCCCAGCAATATTAAGCACTTGTCCATAGACTTCCAAATCTTTGCTATATCCTGTTCCCGCTGTAAGAAATAAATCCTGATAATGATCAACTTTTTCTGCTATTAGACTCTTAAATATCAGGTCTATTAATTTGTTCCTTCCTTCTGGTGTACTCCTTTCCTTTATCATACCGGTATAACGGTAATAAGTAGTTAACTCCATTTCTTTTTGGAGAATTTTTTCAAACCTTCTCTGCTTAAGATCGTCCTGAGACGATACGCTGCTCATCAAGAAATGAGTTTCACCATTTTCATTATGGTATCGGACTTGAAGATGATGCCATTGGGATAAGTCATCGATTTCATAGGAAATAATGGTTTGTTCGTTGTCTTTTTCTTGAAGAAAGCGACTTCTGTTGATAGGAAGTTCAAGACAGGTAAGTATTTCACATAGAATTTCTTCCATCGCTTCTTCATTTGGATTTGAGTTTATTTTTGCCCAACAATCCATTCGAGATTCAAGCAAATTTGCACCGGTTGATGCAAATGCTAGTTCATATGGAGATTGATTTTTTATTTGCTGCCCCAATGAAAAATCAATCATTGTATCTATGGCAACACAAAGGACAGCAAAAACCAAAATGTAAGAAAATATTTTTTTCATTTAATTCCCTCCCAACACCGTTAAGAGGATTTTTGCCATCCTAAAAACCATTTATTCCTGAACGACAAATAATATTATTCAATCTGAACTCTCGCAGTAGACAGATAATGCGTCATAAAGTTGGACAGTTGGTTAGTTGGAACGGTTCAGAAGGGATGTCAATATAATTTCCTCCTCTTACACGGCAGACTATTTCAGTAAGGAGTTAGGGGTGAGGGGTGAGGGGTGAGGAAAATGTTTGACGCGAAGCGTCAAACCCCCTAACTCTTAACCCCTTACCCCTAACTCTTAACCCCTTACCCCTAACTCTTAACCCCTTACCCCTAACCAAAGCTAGGTTAATCCCTGCCGCGGAACGGACCACGTGAGAACGGAAACAGACTCCAAAAGCAAAAAAGGTGCTAGGCTCTTAACTTATTCAGAAAATAAATTAGTTTCCATTACGT
>JAYEHK010000017.1:0-6371 GCA_034659475.1 Bacillota bacterium
AATTTGGGATCACCAGTAAATTCAGCTTAAAAATGACACACCAAGACCGTCCCCCTGTGTCATCGAATGCTATTTTTAGTTACGAAGGGAGCCAAATTTATGCAACGTGAGGATATTCGTTATCAAACATATTTACAGATTTTGAGAGAAGAATTGGTACCTGCCATGGGCTGTACCGAACCCATTGCTATCGCATATGGAGCTGCCAAAGCCCGGGAAATACTCGGTACAATCCCGGATAAAGTGATCGTTGAAGCCAGTCCCAATATTATCAAAAATGTAAAAAGTGTGATTGTACCGAATACAAATGGACTAAAAGGTGTAGAAGCAGCGGCTGCCGTTGGTATCATTGCCGGCAAATCGGACAAAATGTTGGAGGTTATCTCCGAGGTAAGCGAAGAAGACAAGAATACGACCAGCGAGTATATGAACAGCGGATGTATTGAAGTAAGAATGGCAGATACAGCCTTAGCCTTTGACATGATCATTAAGCTGTATGATAAAGACGCCAATGTAAACCTGCGCATCGCTGATTACCATACCAATATTGTACATATAGAAAAAAACGGCGAGGTTATTTATGATATTGGCGTGATCAATGCAGACGAGAGTGGACTAACGGACAGAGGTTTGTTAAACATAAAAGATATCATTGATTTTGCCGATAGTGTATTGATCGAAGACATAAAAGATCTACTCGACAGGCAGATCCAATATAATTCGGCCATTGCAAGGGTCGGAATTGAAAAAGACTATGGCGCCAATATCGGAAGTGTTCTATTGAAAACCTACGGGGATGATATCAAAATTCGTGCCAAAGCCATGGCCGCTGCCGCTGCAGACGCGAGAATGGGCGGCTGTGAACTCCCCGTTATCGTGAACTCCGGAAGCGGCAATCAAGGGATCACAGCATCGGTGCCGGTGATTGAATATGCAAAAAAATTAGAGGTTGATGATGACAAGCTATACCGAGCTCTGGTGATCTCCAACCTGATCACCATTCATCAAAAAACAGGAATCGGACGTTTATCGGCATTTTGCGGGGCAGTGTGTGCAGGATGTGGCAGCGGAACAGGCATTGCCTATCTATATGGCGGCGGTTATGAAGAAATCGCCCATACCCTGGTCAATGCAGTTGCCATTGTGTCAGGAATGGTATGTGACGGCGCCAAGCCATCCTGTGCAGGGAAAGTAGCAACCTCGGTGGATGCAGGTTTGTTAGGCTATTACATGTTCAAGGAAGGCCAGCAATTCTTAGGAGGAGATGGCATTGTTGCCAAAGGCGTGGAAAATACCATCGTCAATGTCAGCCATCTCGGGAACCAGGGAATGAAGGAAACTGACAAAGAGATTATTCGCATCATGTTGAATCAATGTTAATGTAATAAGTAGGGGTCAAGCACCGGTGCCACCGGGCCTATTAGAAGCTACCCAATGCAATTGATCAAGCGGTAAACCTTGGCAATGAGTTCAGTGCGGGAGTTTACGCCGAGCTTACAGTATATATTGTCAAGGTGCCGTTTTACTGTATTTACCGAAACAAACAATACCGCCGCAATTTCTCGGTTCTGCATGCCTTGCTCAACCAACCTGAGCACATCAATTTCCCGAATGGTTAAAAACTCTTGTAGCATGACAAAATCTGACGGTGGTGCAAGTTCATCCAACAATGCGATGGTCTGTTTAATTTTCGAGCCGGGAACAGGACAAAATCTGGTCAAGAGCTTATCATTCTTCACAGTACCAGACTCACCGTTATCTATATAAGCCTCACGAATTATCGAGGAAAGTCTCCGAGCTGGTTTGTTGGGACCAAGAGTGCGGCCTTTTACTTCAAAATAAGACAAAAATCTTCATCTACCCCGTTGGCTGCAATGCGAATGGGCTGAGGATTATTGGGCTTAAAATAGTATAAGGCTGCTGCATGGGAAGGGATCAGCGGAGTAATATAACGCAGATAATCCTCCTCAATTTCTTCCAAATCGTGATGACACGAAATTGAGGAAATCATGTCGTGCAGAGAATTCATCGCATCACATGTTTCATCATTGTTATACTTAGAGACCATTTGATCTACGCCTCTTTTCTACATCATTTCTAAATGTAATTGTTCATACAACAGAAATTTCCGGAGCCATGGTTAAACCCACCGTGAACCATTGAGGTGAACATACGTGGATACTTGGGAAGTTCCTTGCGGTTAATGTCGGCAAAGTCATCATAAAGTTCCTGTGGTTCATCAACCAGCAAAACACCCATACATTTGTTTATATCTGGGTTAAAATCAGCACATTTCCATTGTAAAGGCTCATCCAGTGCCAGATGCATCGTAAACAAGATGGTATCTTCATGCCGGTAGCGTTCTACCGAGTTGATAAAGGAAGGCTCAAGGTGTTCCCCACCAATTAAATCCAGGAACGTTGTATGTGGTTCAAGGTTAGTTAAAACCAATTTATTGGCTTCAAAGATCGTACCGTCAGCAAGCTGGACGCCTGTTGCGCGATCTCCATTAACGATTATTTTACTTACTTGGGCATTTGTCATAACCTTACCGCCGTACGCTTCAAGACAATTGACCATTGCTGTCCCTAGATTACCAGAGCCTCCTTTACAGATTGCCCAACCGTGTGGATAATGAGTTTCTCCCAGCATCATAGGAACAAAGATCCCAAATCCGTAGATGTCTGGTGCACCACCAAACTCTTTAATAAAGGACAGCAGCAAGGATTTAACTTCATTGGACTCAAATAGCTCGTTGACAAGATTCTTCGGGTGCGACAACTGCATGCGCATCATATTCAGACCTTCAACCGTTGATTCCATCGCCATCGCACTCAAAGAAGAGGCAACCGGTGGATTGAAAAACCATGGGCCGATCATGTTATCCAACACGACCCTGTAATATTCCGCCAGTTCGCGATAAGTCTTAGCGTCTTTTTCAGAGAAGCGAGCAATTTCGCTGCAGGTCTTATCCAGGTCACGGTAGAAAACTAAGCAACGACCATCTTTAAAAGCAGCTGCAATCTAGGCATCTGGCCACAAGTATTCGGCCCCATATTTTTTTAGTTCTAGATCCTTGTAAACCGGGCCCATATGCAAAATACCATGGAATAGTGAGGCCAGATTGTGTTTGAAACCGGGCAATGTAGCTTCCTCGGTCCAGGCACCTCCCCCAGCCTTTTCCATACGCTCGAGCACCAGAACATTAAATCCTGATTTTTGCAAATAGCAACCAGCGGTAAGACCATTATGCCCCCCACCAACGATAATAACATCGTACTTTGCCGCCATCCTTATGATAGATTCTTTGGCATAATCTGAAGCGAATGCAAGGCCTGCGAAGAGTAGCTCCTGGGTACCCTTTGATTGGATATTTTCAGTAAGATTATTATTCGCACTATCGGCCTTGAGTTGATTCAGTTTGTCTAAAATCACAATCATTTGCTCTCTCGTAATAAGCTCATCAGGTGCAAATTGCCCATTTCCCATCCCCGATACCAGGCCTAGTTTTACTGCTTTGGCAATGTAGCTTGCATACCAATTGCCGGCAGCAATATCACTAAATTCATTTTGGTATTCTAAGGTCCCTTCAAACAGGCTTTTTACGATTAAGGTTGTGAATTCTGCCCTGGTAATATTGCCTGTCGGGTCGAATTGACTTTCGCTTCTTCCATTAATAATTCCTTTGGCTGTCAAGACTCCAATCGCTTCTGACGACCAGCGATTTTCAGTATCTTCGAATCTGATATCTCGTTCTACAACCATAAAGGGTCGGCTGTCATTGAGTCTGAACTGCATCGTTTGTGAGGCAACGTCAATCACGCCACCTCCAGACTGCCAGTCACCATTGTCATTTTGATAAAAGACTGCACATTTTTCCGGATTGTTAATTTGTTCAAGGTTTACCGGTATGGTTACCCATACCTGACCATTCAAACGGGTGTTCACTCCATCCTTTTTCAACAAGCCGCTTTCACTCAAGCTCTGGTCATTATACCCCGTTATAGAATCTACCCCACTCAATGGGGACAGCGAGGCGAAAAGTGTATGATCAGTCAGTTTTGAGTTAATCTGACTTGAAGTCCTGTTCAAAGAAACATTTTTGGTATTATCCTCCTGAGCCGATACCCTGTATAGCCGGGAATGTTGCTTTTGTCACTATCGCCGATTTCATCGTCCGGATCAACTGTTACGGTAATATCGGGACTGCTTACGGTTTCCGGTGCCAGCCAATCCGCAGAGACAACAGTTTTTTCACCCGGGAGCAGCGGTGTCTGTACTGAAGTCAGCGCTATTTGATCCATATTCCCATCATAGAAAGCAACATCATAGCTGTTAACCGTAAACTCTCCACAGTTCTCAATGCCAACTTTCATTTCGTTATCAGCATCAGATATAAATCCTTCCGCAAAGCTCAACGTGTCTTCAACTACTTTAAGGTCTTTGGCAAGCTTCATTGTATGGGCCACAATATTGGCAGCACCAAGGTTGGAGTATTGTACACCCTCAATTTCTTCCACTATTTTTTCTTTCGCTTTGTTAATAACCGCCATTTCATTATTTGCTGTAATCGCTGCAGCTATTTCACTGTTTACATAATCGTTGCTGGTAATTATGACAGGTTTTGACCATTGATTAACATTACTATCATAGAAGATTGTTTTAATGTGCTGTTGGTTGTCTTGAATTTCGTCAGTTGTAAGTTTTACCGTGGGTAACCAATTACCGTCTGAAGCTTGTTTGGCATAGACTTCCCAATCTTCGCTGGTAAAAATATCACCATCTTCATCAAGGTTATAAACTATGGTGAGCTCACTGCCATTTGCAGCCAGATCCAAATCAGCAACCTGATTGAGCCCTGTTTCCAGCACTATTGGGGTTGACCATCCAGAGCCATCATTTACTGCATATAGAACTTCAAAGGAACCTGCTGCCGGTGCTAAGATGTTATTACTCTTGTTTTTCACCCAAGCCAGATGAGTTTTTCCATCCGAGTTAGCTATAGCAGGCATAAAGTCATAATAGTCATCATTCGTTAAGGTGTTTTTACCCGATAATGTCCCATTGCTGTACTCTGCAACCGATAATTCAGTTGCCGCTAAATAGTCTTCAAATGCTTCGTCTTCTGTTATAAGACGATTAATATCCTGCCAGACAATGCTGGCTACACCGGATGTGCTGGTTACTACAGGATTAAAATCAGCTGTATCATCCTGCTTAAAGAACTTTGCTTCTGTCCATTTTGTACCATCATAAACGGCATATTTTAGTTCGGTTCGGTTGGTGTCCGTTCCAATAAGTATCTGCATTGAAAGTAATGTTGGCATCTACACCATCAATAAAAATAGCATCTTTATAATAATTTTTTGCATAATCTGAATTTGTATCATTTATTCTTATTTTAGAAGATGATATTTTGTAACTAAGCCCAAAGCCTATATTGCGATCTCCATTGTATAACCTTACTGTCAAACTCTTGTCATTATAGTATCTGGCGTGTACTGTTAGATCGTGAAGCCCTGGCCTGATATTTTTAACTGAATAAGAACCGTTGCTCATTCGAGTCGCCGGTAAAGATTCTCCATCCATGGTCATCCAGAAGTCTTCAGAGTCTCCTATATATCTGCCGTCTTTGTAGAGGTATACGCCTATGTTTGCATTGCCCGTTATTTTTTTGGTAGATATATAGTAGGCAGGCTTTTCCGGAGCTTCTGACGAAGAAAAGACTACTTTGAATTTCCCAGTCGGCAAATCGTCTTGTATGCTCAACTGATTATTTACATGGCTGATTCCAGTTTCAGCCTCATTTTTGAGATTATTATACAGCAGGCAATTCACAGCCAATAACAACATTAACCCCAATACCAAAACGATTTTAAGGTTAATACTATATAAAGCATCGGGACGTGAGGGGGATTTCATTTGCATTAACAATCACTCGATTCTAAAGGATTACAATGAAAACACATCGCCATTTTCGCCTTTATTGCTTTTCATGTTTTCGACTTTCTTCTTCTATCTTCCTGCTATGTTGCCAAGAAGATCCTTATGTCATGCTTCGTTAATGCATATGAGAGATTGACAGGGGGACGGGGTTGTTGTCAACGTTGTTTACGGTGATGTAATTTGAATTATATTTCATCGTTGACAACAACCCCGTCCCCCTGTCAATGTCTTCAAATTACCTGATTCACTTTCCCCTCGACGTGTATTGTAATATATTCCCTATTTGCTGTTAGATGTGTTACTTAAGTTTCGCACCCCATAAAGCAAGCAAAAATAGAGGCTAAAACAGGTCGAAAAAGACATAAAAAATCCGCATGAACCCCGATTTATTGGTATGATTTAAATGCAAATCCAAATCAACCGAA
>JAYEHK010000018.1:0-6341 GCA_034659475.1 Bacillota bacterium
CTTTCAGCCGATACCCTGCTTTGATTTTGTTTGGAAAAAGTTCCGGGTACCTGTTAATGAATGCTTCCAATTCATTCCTGAACTGCATTGGATCATGAATACTGCTCATATATTTCACTTGATCAAATGGAAGAATAATAGTACGGTTTTTCTGGGGAGTTGACTCTGATGTCTGAATTTTAGCCACCTTTTATATTTAGGTTAAATTTTACAATTCAACCATAAACGATAGGTCGCTTATTGTCCAGTCAAAAGGTCTCTCCCCGCCCTCAAATCCGTTATAACCAGAAAATTTATAACTTTGTCTGGTCAGATTTAATCAAATGGACTGGGGCTGCAGTCCTAATTTATTCCATTACCTGGAATTTCAGTTGCTCCAGGATTTACATTGGGGTTGCTATCATCACAATCTTCTTCTGAATTATATCCATCACCGTCTTTATCATCTGTACATGTTTCTAATGTTCCAGGGGCAATATTCCACCCATTTGGAGAGTAATCAAGAGAGAATTTAAAACATGTATCAAGATAATTGGCACATGTAATATCTAAGCGCAAAGTCTCCGGGTCAACATTGACGCAAGAAGTTTGGAGCAGCTCAGGGCATTCCTCACAATCAGGACATTCTTTTTCTTGCAGTCCATCGGAATAGCCTTCCTCATATTTCTCATTCAAATCATCTTGTGTATAATCTTGGGCACATTCTGGAACGTCGACCGATGCTACTCCAGCATTATAGCCTTCGTCATATTTATCATCCAAGTCACCTTGTGTATAATCTTGGACACATTCTGGAACGCCAACCGATGCTACTCCGGCATTATAGCCATTTTGATATTCTGCATCAATATCCGCCTGGGTATATTCACCACCGGTATCGATACCGCATTCTTCAGGATGATCGATGCAGTATTGTTTTCCAGACTCAAACCCTTCATCATATCTATCTTCACAGATTTCACTTTCACGATAAAGCTCTTGAACTTCAGATTCGGAAAGGACACGGTTATAAATTCTGAGTTCATCAAGAATTCCATCTAATATAGGGTGCTTTTCATCAAGATCATAATGGGCACTTTTTCCAATCACTAATGATCGAGAACTGGTGCTATGGTCAGTATTATCCTTTTTAGCTCCAATACTTCCATTAACATAGATTTTTCTCCCTTCTGCCCCCCAAATAAATACTATATGATTCCAAGAATTTTTTTGAATAGGAATAGCGCTGGTTATAATCTGTTCTTCAAGAGTTTCATAGCATAAGTAATTTTTTATATAGCTAAGTGGATATTGATCATTTATGCTTATAGTTCCGGTCATATGACTTGATATTTTGGGTAAAATCGTGTAGTATAATCGCGTCCGAAGTTTATCCAAAGGTAGCACGACTATGTCGATTCTCAATTTTGTTCATCAAGAGCAGCATCATCCCGCCAGAAAGCATCTTCAACATCACGAGTTTTCCTTACTAAAGCGTGTTTCATTTGACTTTGCGGTAGAAATTGGCTTTATGATGTGTCAAATCAACTTTATCGAAACCGGAAATACCGCAAAGTCATGTGGTACACACTTTAACCCAGCGCAGGTTTTGGCGGTAACCTTGCCAAACGCACTTTCAAGCTGCTGGATTAAATTATTCATTGTAAAATCACAATTGCGGGCAATTTCATTTTTTACAATCCCCCAACATGTCTCCATTGGTTGCAACTCAGGATGATAGGGTGGTGTCCTCAGAACCTCATGCCCCTGTTTCTTAGCAATCTCGTCCAATGCATATGTCGGTTGTGGCCCAACTTTTGTTAAAATATCAACCAGTTCAGCCTTTAAGCAATCTTCCTTCACGGGAAAATTGTTTTTCTCCAACCAGGATCGAATTTTTTCCTTTTTACATGAAGGAGTCGGCGCAGAGACTGGTGACAAGACATTATGATAAGCAGCATTATCCATAATTATAAGTGAGCGAGCAGGAATATCTGGAAGCAATTTTTCTTCAAACCATTTGGTGAACATCGTTCGATTCATCTGCCCGTGATAGTCTCCAGTTTTTCGAGTGCTTTTGAAAGTCACCTTGGCACCGGGAACCCAACCGTCTTTAGTGATTGCATTCATTATTATCAAGCGCTCGCCCTTTCCGGTAGGCTTTTGAATCCATGGCCCATCATCGTCGTAATGCCACACAAAATCATTGCTGTGATTTTTGTTCACATAAGACTCGTCCAGATATACTTCAGGGCGAACCGTCCCTTTGCCTTTTCGATTTGCTATTTTTCTCCTGAGGTAGCGTTGTCTGGCTACCACAACATGGTCCTTTTCTTTAAATCGCTGGGTACGTATCCCCTTACCGAATGTAAATCCCCAACGATCAAGTGCTCGGCCTAATGTTCGGATGCTAAATTCCTGTTCAGGCGCAATTTCGTCGAGGTACTGCCACAGCGTTTCAAGTGTCATATACGCACCTTCTTCATTGGCATTGCGTATGTATTCTCGAACAATTGTCTGTGTCGAATCGGAAAGTGCTCGCTGTGGTCGTCCTCTATATACAATTGATTCTTTATCAAAATTTACACCACGGCTGTAGTCTGCCATAGTCCTTCTCACCGTCGCCAAACCAAACCCAAGAGCGTTTGACACCCTCTGTACACTTAACTCTTCCTGCTCCTCAAGGTCATCTGTAGTGCGGTCAAAGTATTCTTTTAGAGCCACTATTGCTTTTTTCTCTTCCGGTGTAAGCGCTTTGCCTTGGGCCATGGCACTGCTCCTTATTTTAGATAAACTTCGGAACGTTTATACTACACTAAATTGACAAAAATATCAAGTCATTTGACCGGAACTATAAGCCCATTTTAATTCGGGTTTTTTATGCTGACGGGTACATTCTGCAAGATAAGAGTTAATAAGATTCTGGTATGGAATTCCAACCTCTTTTGATAGTTCCTTAAAATAAGCAATTGTGTTTGTTTCAAGACGAATTACCGTTTATTATCACACCATACCTGGTAGATCATTCTGCTTATGATGCATTTGCTATTCAAATAGAAGCAGATGGGAAAAAGTTGTTTTATTCTGGTGATTTTCGGGGTCATGGGCGCAAAAGAAAACTCTTGGACAACCTGGTTACACATCCACCGGAAAAAATTGACACTTTGTTGATGGAAGGTACCACATTATCCATAACAAAAAACATTTCCAGAACGAATGATTTATTGAATGATTTGGCCTTGGAATTCAACACCAATATTTCAATTTTTTTTTTAGTATTTCACCTTCGCACCTATGCCTTACAACTGCATCCATTTGGTGCGAATCGTCATTAAAATAATAGTACTCTGTCCCAGAAATTTTGACATGTTTTCTGGCTGTTTATATGCCTGTAAAAGGGAACACCTAACGAACCCGAAGTAAAATTACAACTATTTAATATTACATAATATTAATATAAAAAATACTATGAACACAAAATTCAGTCGGATTTTGTAGTATCATGCGCATTCTTCGAAAGTCATTTTCAGGGCAAAACCTGATGAATGGTGGTTTTGGAAACAAAGCCTTGGGCTGCATATCCTGATAAAGTCTTTCTAAATTCTGATTGAGGGCAGACAAGGCTTTGGGACCGGAATTCAGGCTTTTTTTTTTAATCCATGTGTTTCAAAAAGCATTTGTACCTGTTCTCTGCTGATCCGTGTACCGGTTTTTTGAAAAACCATTCTGGCCAGCTGTTTGAAATCCGCATCAGGCCTCTGAATAAATGCCGCAAGCACCAGAACGGACAGTTCCGCTGACAAAGGAGGAATATGCTGCTTTTGAAGTGCTCTTTCCTGGGCTTTTGCCTTGTCTAAATCTGAGGACAGATATACAAAGGAAACACCATGTTTCTGTCTTTGCAGCAGACCTTTCCGGCACAGCTGGACCAAAACGGCATGACAGCGGCACCGGAGTTTTTTCCCCAGCTGATCGGCTGTCATTCCTGACATACTGGTCTCGACCAGCTCTACAAGTGTGCCGGTTAGCGCTCCATTCCTTGAGAACCCGATATCCTTATAAAACCACAGACCGTTGCTGTTGAAACGGGGAATCGATGCCAGAGTATACCATTTTCCATTGTGGGTAAAACTGCTGAAATAACCGATTTTGGACAAAAATCTGCGGATCGACGGGATTGAATAATTCATCTGTTCGGAAAGCGGCTTGATCATCCAACATTTTTTTCCCTGAAAGGCTGAGATCAGCTCCTGTTCTGGTGTTTTGACCATGGGCACCACCTTTTGATAAAGTAATGCAAACTTTTTCGAAGAAAACAAATATCTTGCAATACTTTATTAAAACAAGACCAACACCACAAGGAAATTTTTTTTAATTTTACGAACAAATAGTAAGGTTGATAATGATTTAATTTCAAGGGGTTATTTTTTTCGAATACTTATCGATTAAAGAAGATAAAAGTAGGTCGTAAAAAAAATAAATGATCAGTTATGTCCTTTTTTAATGACATAACCAATTGATATTATTGAATCCAACTGAATTTTGTGTTCATAGAAAAAATAGGTTCAAAATAGTGCGGTATTTGCAGGTTTCAGATTGCCAATTTCTATGTCAGAACTTATGGGACGCACTAATAGTGAAATTCTACCTTTATTGTTTGTAAGCCAAACATTGAAACTTCAATATTTTAGTTGTTAGCATAAGCTTGGAGCGGACGCTGGTAGTTTTGTTAGTTTTATTTGTTAAACGTAAGGAGCAGGCGACGTGCATCTTTTAACAAAAGAAGAAGTTGTCGTTCACGAAGTGGTGAGACAACAAAACCAAAACGAAGATAGAATTGAGTTGCATCCTCATCAATCGGATGCGCCAGCAAGGCGCGTATGCCGGCATGTTCAGCCATCACAAGAGTGCGGCGAATAGCGTCCTGAAGGAGACCTCTGCCAATACCGCATCCCTGATGGTGTAGAGAAACGGCAAGCCGAGCGAGTAAAACAACAGGGATAGGATACTGCCCCATGCCCTTACGGATGCGCTTTGGAGCTTCCAACGTATCCACCTGTCCGACGGTAAGGCTGAAGTATCCAACAATCAGGTCACTATCAGCTACTACAAATGTCTTGGCTGAGCCGCTGGCCTGCGCCTGGAGCGCATGACGAACCAACCAGTCATTCAGTACCGGCTTGCCGCAGTCGAAGGGTGAAACACAATGTCCACTATTCAGCGCTTCGGGGGGAATCAGGGACATTGCTCATGCCAAGGTGCAGGTCTGGAGAACAAATCCCGCAACCCGATGTTTTCCTCAGCGGGACGATCCAGTAGATCCAGCAGTGTCCGATATTGTTTGCCGGAGACCATGAACATCCGCTGATCCAGCAGCGCATTTTCGGCGGCCTGATATGCACTGTCCAAGATAAACTCTGTCAGTGACTTGTGACACACCTCTGCCGCACGGCGCAGGACGACCTCCTGTTCCGGCGTTGTCCGAAGTCCAAGTCGAGACGATTTAACGGTTTTTTTTGCAATCGGTTGTATGGCTGTCATGATTAATCTCCTTGTTCAGAATTAATGTTTTATGTTAGTACATTTGACACCCAATGTCAAGCCACATGAAAAGAAAGGCCAGTGGCAAGGCGGCCGTCCAGCAGCGATTCAGATGATATTTAAATCATCTAAAATAACAGTAGGTTAAAGATAAAGCGCAAAAATAGTTTTCTATCCTTTTTTTCTTCAAAATTTTATTTCTCTTCAAAAAAATATTTATAATTTACGTTCCGCTAAGATTTCAGTTATGGTTATTCGCATGACTGAAATACTTAAATATAGAAAACGAATTATCATTTCGGATGATGTCCGCTATATTCGTTAATTAATCAAAGACAACCCACAATCCAGTCGCAGAGCCCTATCTCAAAAAGTTTGTCGCGATTGGAACTGGGTTCAAAATAACGGTCATCTTAAGGATATGGTTTGCCGGAGTTTAATGCTTCTGCTCGAAAGAGAAGGGCACATTACCTTGCCACCTCGCAAGAACATCCCCCATAATCCGCTTGCCATGCGGAAGCTCCCTGAAAAAATCACTATCGATCAAACTTGAATTAAAAAACCTTTAGCGGATTTGTTCCCAATAGAGGTACGGCAAGTAAGAAGAACCCAGTCGGAAAAATTATTCAACAGCTTGATAGAACAGCATCACTATCTGGGCTACACTCAGCCGGTTGGCGAACATTTGAAGTATCTATTTTTGTATCCTATTCAAAAACCATGGGCGATTGAAAAAGCAAAATATACGTCTCAAAAAGTGACGGCAGGATAATCGTACACCATCATACAATTATAGATGATCACAGATGAAAAGATACTTT
>JAYEHK010000019.1:0-15546 GCA_034659475.1 Bacillota bacterium
CGTTACCACCCAATTATCTAGATACGCAGAGTTCCAATATTGTTGGGGTCAGACACCGCTTGTCCCATTCTACACCCTATTCAGTTTTCCAACTAACCAACTAACCAACTAACCAACTGTCCAACTGACCAACTAACCAACTAACCAACTAACCAACTAACCAACTGTCCAACTGACCAACTAACCAACTAACCAACTGTCCAACTTTATGACGCATAATCTGTCTTATACGCCACTTGAGTAGCAGAGAGTTCTGGGGGAAAGGGATTATTTTATGAATATCGTGACAATGGAAAATGTTTGTAAGTCTTATGGCGAAAAGGTGTTATTTAATGAGATCGCTTTTGCTATGTCAGAGGGGGAAAAAGTTGGTCTTGTAGGGATAAACGGAACGGGGAAATCGACCTTTCTTAAATTACTGGCGGGGCAGGAGGAAATGGATCAGGGGCATATGCTCCTGCCAGCTCGCGTACACAGAGAATATCTACCGCAAAATCCGCAATTTGATCCGCAGGCAACAATATTGGAACAGGTATTTCGCGGAACGGATCCTGTTATGCGGACGTTGAAAGAATATACAGAAGGACTTGCGCTTCTAACTTTACATCCGGAGGACACTTATTATCAGGAGCGTTTAATGAACCTGTCAGAGCAGATGGACACCCTGCATGCATGGGAATTAGAAGGACAGGCGAAAGCCATCCTGGGGAAATTAAGAATCGTCAATTTCGAGACTAAAATGGAACAGTTATCAGGAGGGGAAAGAAAACGAGTGGCGATGGCGTCTGCTTTGATTCATTCTTCTGATTTACTTATTCTGGATGAACCATCCAACCATATTGACATGCAGGCCATCGATTGGTTGGAACAGTTCTTGAAAAAGATGTCGGGGGCTTTGCTAATGGTAACCCATGATCGCTATTTTTTGGAGCGGGTGGTTGATCGGATTATTGAACTGGATGGAGGCCATCTATATAGTTATTCTGGCAATTATTCTTCCTTTCTGGAACAAAAAATGCAACGAGAGCAGGAAGAACAGAGCTCCGAGCGGAAACGCCAGAATCTGTTTAGAAACGAACTGGCATGGGTACAGAAGGGGGCAAAAGCCAGAAGCACTAAACAAAAGGCCAGACTGGAACGGTTTGAAAAATTAAAAGAAGAAACCTATTCAACAACGGAAAGCAAAATTCAAATCGTAGCCGGCTCAAGCCGACTGGGGAAAAAAGTGATCGAGATGAGTGGGTTAAACAAAGGTTATGATGGATCTTCTCTTATAAATGATTTCACCTATATTCTTGGGCGTCATGATCGTATTGGCATCATTGGACCGAATGGTTCTGGCAAAACCACGCTGCTAAATATCATCGCCGGACGTCTTCAACCTGACCAGGGGGAGATGGCATGGGGGGATACTGTTAAAATCGGGTATTTTGCCCAGCAAACCGAGGAAATTGATGCTTCTGTGAGGGTCATAGAGTATATTCAGGATGTGGCAGAGTATATTGTACAACCCGATGGAAGAGAAATTACTGCGTCGCAAATGTTGCAGCGCTTTTTGTTTTCGCCATCTGCACAGTGGACCCCGGTGGGGATGTTATCGGGGGGAGAATGCAGGCGTCTCTACTTGTTGAAGATTTTGATGGGTGCACCCAATGTGCTGTTGCTGGACGAACCTGGCAATGATCTGGATGTTGAAACATTAGCCATCTTAGAGGCGTATCTGGATGATTTCAATGGTGCGGTAATCGCTGTTTCGCATGATCGATATTTTCTGGACCGAATGGCCGACAAACTGTGGATCTTCGATGGACAGGGTGGGATTATTGAACAACCGGGAGGTTACACTGATTATTTGGAGCGAATGATGCAGCTTTCTTCGGAGCAGGTTCAAACAAAACATGCCAAAAAACATATTTCAGACAAAAAGAAAGGCAAACAGAAGTCAGGCAGAGATGATGTGCGTAAATTTTCATTTAAAGAGCAAAAGGAATTTGAAGCAATAGATGAACGCATTGATGAGGCAGAACAGGTGCTAAAGGCAATTCAAGAACAGATGGCAGCCGAAAATGCGAATTATGAAAAATTACAGGAGTTAACGATTCAGCAGCATGAAGCGGAGGAAAAACTAAACGAATTAATGGAACGCTGGACTTATCTCAACGAATTAGCGGAAGAAATAGAAATAAAGAAAAAAGAGCGATAAGGCAGGGTGGAGAGGTTATATTGCAAACAGGTAATATCAGGAAATAAGAATATGAAGCATTATGAAGGGGAATAGGGAAAGATCGGCGAAACAGTAGTATAGGACCAGAAGACACAATCCACAATGAAAATAGGTAAAAGGGTTAGGTGTAATGTGATGCCAGGGGCTGAAGGCTTAAGAACGCTTGCGTCCGGTCTAATGTTGTACGTATGACTTGGATAGGTGATGCTCTGGGTGCTTGGGCAAGGAGAGCTGATTTTCAATCTTTCTCTATCGCCTTTACCCCACTGCGCTAACCTTAAGCCTTCATCCCCGAGATGATATTGTTGCACTTTAAAAATCCGCGACCTATTTAAAAGTGACCGAAGGGAGCATCAGCATCCTATTTTAACGACTAAAAGGAGTATCAGTGGTACTTGTAAAGTGTTGTACCCGTTAGGGTGTGTCTATTTCAACGTCTATTTTCTAATTAACCATCCATGGCCGCAGGTCACAACCACCAATGAAAATAGTTGAGGAGTGAGGGGTTAGGAGGTAGGCTCTATGCGCCAAGCATTGCCCTTACTCCTTACTTCTCACCCCTGACCCCTTACAAAATCGGTCTGCGTAAGTCCAATAGGTCCGCGAAGTCCGCGTCTATTAAAAGTCTATTTTTTAATTAATTGTTATGGGAAAAAAGAAATGGAAAATAAGTTATGACAAAGGAAAAGGAGGAAATCGTGATTAATAAACTACATCGTAACGATGTCTGCTGGTGTGGCAGCGGACTGAAATACAAAAAATGCCATCTTGAGCAGGATGAACGCTTGCTTAAACTCGAAGAACAGGGGATTCCTGTTCCGGGGCGAGAGCTTATTAAAACAGAATCGCAGATAGAAGGGATACGTCGGGCCTGTCAGCTGAGTAAGGAAATTTTAGATTTAGTTGGAGAAAAAATTACCTATGGTATCACCACGAATGAAATCAACCAGTGGGTTCATGATTATACGGTTATGCATGGTGCTTATCCGGCGCCTTTGGAGTATAACGGGTTTCCTAAGAGTGTGTGTACATCGATTAACGAAGTTATCTGTCATGGGATTCCAGATGATACGGTTTTACAGAAGGGTGACATTGTAAATGTAGATGTTACCTCAATTCTGGACGGGTACTATGGGGATATGTCCAGAATGTTTACCATAGGGGACTGTGCTGAAGAAGCGCTTCACTTGGTACAGACAGCCAAAGAATGTATGTATCTGGGGATTAAACAGGTAAAACCATGGAACCGGATTGGAGATATTGCCTTTGCGATTGAACAGCATGCCAGAGCGCAGGGGTTTTCCGTAGTTCGAGATTTTGGAGGACATGGTGTAGGAATTGTTTTCCACGAAGAGCCTTTTGTACAGCATTATGGCCCCCGAGATTCAGGGATGGTGCTGGTGCCGAATATGGTGTTTACCATTGAACCCATGATTAATGTGGGGACCTTTCGCTGTAAAATACTCAAAGACGGATGGACGACGCTGACTGCTGACAGGTCGCTTTCTGCGCAATGGGAACATACAGTTCGAGTGACCGATACAGGTGTTGAGATACTGAGTGAATAACGGTTTCAATAGGAGAGCAAATAGTAGAAGGGGAGAATGCAAGTGAAGAACAGAATTTTACGTCTCTGTGTATTGGCAATCATGATAACGGTATGGCCGATTTCTTCTGTCTGCGCAGCTTCTGCAGCTGATATGAATGGAGAATACCTGCAGGAGGTCATGGACTATGTTGAGACACAGTATAATTTTGACATAAATGACGAGGAACTTACCCAGGGAGCGGTTAAGGGTATGTTTGACAGCCTGGATGCTTACAGTGAATTTTTTACCCAGGAAGAAGCCGATCAATTCCTTGAAACAATCGGGGGCAACTTTGAAGGGGTAGGAGTGATGATTTCCAAGGTAGAGAACTATGTAGTGGTGACCCGGGTGTTGCCTTCAACGCCGGCAGAGCGGGCAGGAGTTTTGGCAGGAGATAAGATTGTACTGGTGGACGATCACAACGTTGTCGATGCTTCCTCTGATGAAGTCGCTTCCAGAATTCGGGGCGAAAAGGAGACCACCGTTACACTGGGTGTTCTGCGTAATGGGAGTCAGGGCATTGTGAAAATTGACATTGTACGGGATGTAATAAGAATTAATCCGGTACATTATGAGATCAAAGGAGACATAGCTTATCTTGCTATCGATTCTTTTAACGCTAATACCTATCGATACGTTTATGAAGCGCTGAATGAGATTGATGAAGCGGGTATCAAAAAAGTTATCTTGGACCTTCGTTACAACACCGGCGGTGAAGTCAGACAGGCTGTCTTGGTGGCGCGCCACTTTGTGCCGGAAGGGATTATTACTCATTTGGAATTTAAAAATGAAGCAAATGATGATATTACCTATCAATCATATCTGGAAGAAACACAGTATGAACTGGTTTTACTGGTCAATGAACTGACCGCCTCGGCATCAGAAATTCTTGCGGGAGCCATTCAGGATAGTGGTGCAGGGGTTTTAGTTGGGACGCAAACATTTGGAAAAGCCAGGGTGCAAAATGTAGTACCGTTGCTCACAGCGGAAGCTGCACAGAGGTACAAAAAAGAAACCGGGGAACTGATTATTGATGGGAACGAATTGCTTAGAAGCTATCGAATTGTTCCCCAAAAACAGGATATTGCAGGATGGGCTGACATTACGACGGGGATTTATACGACCCCTAACGGTAGATTTATTGATGGCAAGGGTCTGACACCCGATATCGAGGTAGCAGATCATGGCCTGGTTGAAGATATTTTTATCAACAATATTGTGAAGCTCTCTAAAACCGAAAAACCAGGACTGAACTCGGAGGGAATCGATATTTATAATGCGGAAAAGATCCTTAGAATCAGTGGCTACGAAGTGGATGACCCGGATATGAAAATGGATGCCAGGACAGTCCAGGCACTGCAAAAGTTTCAGGCCGACCAGGGGCTTTATCCCTATGGAATCATGGATTTTACCACGCAAAATGCGCTTAATACTCAACTGGATCAGCTGTTGTTAGAATATGACAAACAATATGCGAAAGCCGTTGAACTCTTAAACTAACAAGGGGTAAAGGGGTAAAGGGGTAAAGGGGTTAGGGGTTAGGGGTTAGGCGCCAGACATTACCCTTACTCCTCACCCCTGACCCCTTACAAAAAAAAAGTCCGCGTAGGTCCAGAAAGTCTGCGTTAGTCCGCGTCTATTCAACGTTATTAACTATAAAAATCCGTGTTAATCCGCGTCATATTTAAAGTGACCGTAGGGAACATCAGTGGTACCCGTTAGGGTGCGTCTATTTTCTAATTAACCCACTTCAACGTTTCAACTGTCCAACTAATAATTCCGCTTATACTCAACCTATTTTCTAATTAATAACTAAAAAGAGTCAGTGGAACTATTTACCGACTCTTTTTTGGATTTTTGTATAAATATATATTAAAAATACCAAAAGTAACACAAAATTCCTTTCGTGCATAAAATTAAGTAGAAGCATTGACTTCTGACATTATGCAACGAAAGGAGAATGAGCATGTCTACAAAGTATAACTGGACGACTGGTCCGATTAGTGCAAGTGCTGCACAGACCCAGGCCCGAATTCTTGTCCTGAATAACACTTCGTGTACCAGAAAAGCTTATGTGCGCATCTATGACCTTTCTTTTACGCCCAAAAACAGAGTGTTTGATGAATCATATGTATTGGCTCCCTTTGAAACCGCATTCATCACGGTTGATATCACTGGCATCGAATGCTGGGAAGCACAGGGCACAGCTTATAGTAAGAGCGTAAGATTTTATGTTACCGGACGTGATGAATTTGGCAACAACACAAATGGTAATACAATTCTGAATGCCGATTTTAAATTATTTGGCACCTAAATTGGGGGCATAGCCAGACTAGATAAAGAGCAAAGGCAGAGGTCCCCGTGAGCCTGGGTGGGTTCAGAAAAATGGTTTGGCGAAAAGGGATGATTGGCAATCCTTTGTTAATGCTGTTTGCATCCGCATTTTTGGTTTTGAATTGTTGGGAGTATGCGCTATTAAGAAAATGGAAAATGCTTACCATCAAAAATCTCTGAATAAAGTTGTTATTTAATAACATTGCAACTGGAAAAATTCTTCTAGTTGCAATTTTTTTTGCACCCCAGATTGCGTTGCTTTTTGATGGTATTAGTGGCATTATGTACTTTGCATCAATAAAAGCTTGATTAGCGGGGAAACTAACTTTGAGCGGTATGGATGAACTCAATCCATGAGTAAGAGGAAAGTGATTGTTACATAGGAAAGTGATTGTTAAAATAGATAGGAAGTAAACGACAAATAGATAGTGATATTGTGGATTCTACTGTGAAGCTTGATCATTTGCAATTATACATATTCCTTTTTGCAGTCGAATCACTGGAATGAAAATGACAGAAGGGGGTTTATCTGTGCATAAAAAATTATTTATTCCCGGACCGGTTGAGGTTCGCTCGGAGGTTCTGGAAAAAATGGCAACGCCGATGATGGGGCACCGAAGTAAAGAGGCGTCTGCATTACAACGAAACATAAGCGATAAATTGCGTGCGTTATTTTTTACAGAAGAGGAAATCCTCTTATCGACCAGCTCTGGCAGTGGACTTATGGAGGGGGCGGTGCGTTCCTGTACAGCGAAGAGAGCGGCCTGTTTCGGCGTGGGGGCCTTTGGCAAAAGGTGGTATGAAATGGCCTTGGCCAATAATGTCCCAGCCGATTTGTTTGAGGTTGAATGGGGGCAGGCAACGACACCTGGTCTGGTTGAAGAGGTTCTTTCAACCGGAAAATATGATCTAATCACCATTACCCATAACGAAACATCGACCGGTGTCATGAATCCTGTTGAAGACATTACGCCGGTAATAAAAAAATTCCCGGATGTAGTTTACTGTCTGGATACTGTCAGTTCAATGGGGGGCACCCGAATAGAGGTGGATAAATTGGGCGTGGATATCTGCATTACATCAACCCAGAAGGCGCTTGGCTTGCCTCCCGGAATGGCAGCCTGTTCTTTTTCGCAGAAGGCCATTGAACGAGCCAAACAGGTTGAGCACAGGGGTTATTATCTCGACTTACTTGCCATTTATAATTATCTGAAGAAAAAGGATTATCAATACCCGTCAACACCATCTCTTTCTCATATGTTTGCGCTTGATTATCAATTGGACAAGATCCTGGAGGAAGGTTTAGAAACGCGATTCAAACGTCATCAGGAGATGTCCCGGTATGTTCGGGAATGGGCAAAAACATATTTCGAATTGTTTGCGAATGAGGAATATCTGTCCAATACGCTGACAACCATAAACAATACGCGCAATATTAATGTATCTGAACTCAACGCTGAACTGGGCCGAAGAGGTTTTCAGATTTCCAATGGGTACGGCAATTTGAAGGACAAGACCTTCCGGATTGCGCATATGGCAGATTGTACGTTGGAAGAAATAAAGGAACTGATTGATAATATAAATGATATTTTACAGTTGTAATTTTCAAAAAGGCAGCCTGAAAACCATCAGGATATAAGTTAGCTACTTAGAAAAACTAGATAAAAGCAACAGGAGGAGTTATATATGTCCGTAATTAAGCCATTTCGAGCCTTTCGGCCCAGACCTGAATTAGCATCACAGGTTGCAACACTTCCCTATGATGTAATGAATAGTGATGAAGCGCGAGCAATGGTTAAGGGGAATCCGTATTCCTTTTTACATGTCGACAAAGCCGAAGTCGATTTGCATCCTGGCATCCATTTATATGATGAAAGGGTCTATCAAAAAGCACGTGAAAATCTTGATTGGTTGATCAATAAAAGGATTATGCTACAGGAAGAAGAATCCTGCTTTTATATCTACAGACAGGTCATGCAGGATAGAGAACAAACGGGTATTGTAGCCTGTGTATCCGCGGATGACTATTTGAATGGAGTCATCAAAAAACATGAGTTAACCAGAGCAGACAAAGAAAACGATCGTACAAAGCATGTAGCATATTGTGATGCGCATACCGGTCCTATATTTTTGAGCTATCGGGCTGTGTCTCGAGTGAATGATCTGGTGGAAGTATGGACACAGGATCGCGAACCCGTTTATGATATCTTATCTGATGATGGGATTTCCCATATCATATGGGTTGTTGATGACCCAGAGGTCATCGTTGAACTGCAGAGGCTTTTTGCCGATATTCCCAATCTGTATATTGCGGATGGGCACCATCGTTCCGCTTCAGCAGTAAATGTCTGCCAGATGAGAAGAAAACAACAGCCGGACTATACAGGGGAAGAGGAATATAATTTCTTTCTTTCGGTTCTTTTCCCAGATGAAGATCTGTATATTATGGATTATAATCGACTGGTGGTTGATTTGAATGGTTTATCAAGGGAAGAATTCTTAACACGATTGCAGTCTTTTTTTGAAATTGTCCACAAGGGAACAGTAAAACCCTATAAACCCACTCGAAAACATACGTTTGGTATGTATCTGGAAGCCTGTTGGTATGAACTAACTGCTCGAGAAGATAGCTTTGATCATCAAGACCCGGTTGCAAGTCTTGATGTATCTATTCTGCAAAACCAGGTTCTGGAGCCCATTCTGGGGATTGGTGATGTTCGAACGGATGGTAGAATTGATTTTGTGGGTGGCATCCGGGGCTTAAACGAGTTAGAAAAACGTGTTGGCTCTGGTGAAATGAAAGTTGCTTTTTCGATGTTTCCGACAGGGATGGACGATTTAATGGCGATTGCAGATGCGGGGAAAATCATGCCGCCTAAATCGACCTGGTTTGAACCCAAACTTAGGAGTGGTCTATTTGTTCATAAACTTGATTAGACGAAAACAAACATTTTAATATAATCAGGGTAGGAAAAAATGAGAGTTGCTTTCAATGGATACGCTAGCTTAATATTAGACTAGTTCACATTTTGTTTAATTACGGAGTTTGTACCCTGTCCAAAGGAGGGAAGACTATCCTGTCTCTTCATTCCACCTATAAGGACTGGGAAGGAAATCTTCAGTCACGAATTGTGCCAGTTCTTCCGCAGGGAACTATCGTAACCACATCACGTGTGGACGTGGAGTATATCGTCACAGAATTTGGTGTTGCCTGTCTGCGCTGGAAAAGTGTTGCAGACCGAGTAAAGGAATTGGTGAAAATTGCCCATCCTGATTTTCGAGATCAGTTAAGGTTCCAGGCATCGAAGGAAGGATGGATTTAAGTCAGGAGGATTTGACATGACATTACCTTTAGCAGGGATCAGAGTACTGGATCTTTCCCGGTTTTTTGCCGGACCTTTTTGTACACAGATACTCGCGGATTATGGCGCAGAGGTTATTAAGGTAGAAGATCCCGTAATGGGTGATCCGGGAAGATGGGTACCGCCTATTATTGAGGGGCAAAGTGCACTCTTTTTTACCGTTAATCGAAATAAAAAAAGCGTTACCATTGATATGCGCAAGGATGAGGGCAAAGAACTGTTTAAACAACTGGTACAACAAAGCGATGTCGTTATAGACGCGTTTCGCCCGGGGGTTATGGAAAAATTAGGACTGGGTTATGGGGAGCTCAGTTCAGTCAATCAGGGAATTATTTATTGTGCGTTAAACGGGTATGGCTCAAGTGGACCCTTAAAAGAATCTCCGGGTCATGATATCAACTTTTTAAGTCTTGCCGGGGTGAATCTTTTGACTGCTTCCAGAAGTGGGGTTCCCGCGCTTTCCTCTGCACAGATTGCAGGTGGTTCTGGCGCCCTTAATGCTGTTATTGCTATCCTAATGGCGTTATTTAGCCGCCAACAAACAGGAAAAGGACAATTTTGTGATGTGTCCATGGTAGATAGCTCATTGAGTTTGCTGTCTTATGCGATGGGGGATTGGGCAGGTTCTGGTCAGTTTCCCAGTCCAGGTGGAGAGCGGTTAACAGGTGGAAATGCTTGTTATAATATTTATGAGACGAAAGATGGAAAATATATAAGCATTGGTGCGGTAGAGGAAAAATTCTGGGTCAAATTCTGCGAAGGAATTGGCAGGAAGGAATTCATTGCCTCGCAATGGGCGGACGACCAACAGATGAAGATGATTGAAGAGATCGAACAAATTACGAAACAAAGGACTCGTCAGGAATGGGAGGACGTTTTTGCAGGACAGGAAATCTGTTTTGCACCAGTCCTTACGCTGGATGAAATCGGTTCACATCCACATATTCAAGAAAGAGGAACGGTTTTTGCCACCGAGCAGGCTGGGATTAAACTGCCTCTGGTAGGACCTGCAGCCCGGTTATCTAAAACACCAGCGCAGGTTGATTGCACGTTCTCTTCGCTTGGTGAGCATAACAAAGAGCTTCTGGATATGCTGGGGTATACCGAGCAGGATAGAGAAAAGCTTAAGAAAATCGGTGTTATCAGTTAAAAAATGGACGGTTTACCTATTGCTGAAGGGCTCTCTCGAAAGAGAGAGTTTTCTATTTTCCAGTATATATACAAAAATAACGAAAATAAAATAGAAGGTTGACGAAAATTGCTGTTTGAGGATAAAATCATAGAAACAACAGAGGAATTTCAAAAAACCTTTAAAAGTAAAATAAAATAGCATATATTATATACACGTAATTATTTTTGGCGCTATTTTTTTGAAACAAGGTTGAGAAGGGCTTTGAAAGGATCTTTTTTCTTCTTAGTGGTGGTATTTATGTAACTTTGCGTAGGTACCACATTTCATTACCAAAACAAGTAATTTTTTTCACAAGGTAGATATTAGACGTATATGTAAGAGATTTAGAAACGGAGGTCAAAAGATGTGCAGTTGTGGTGAAGAGGTAAAAGACGCTAGATATGAAATGTTAGAAAGTATTCTTGACAATTACCGGGAAACAACTGGCAAATTGATTCCTGTGTTACAGGAGACGCAGGAGATTTTCGGTTATTTGCCGCAGGACGCAATTAGAGAAATTTCCAGAGTATTACGCATACCTGCCAGCGAGATTTATGGTGTGGCGACATTCTACGGACAATTTCATTTAAAACCCAGGGGAAAAAATATCATTAAAATTTGTACAGGAACGGCCTGTCATGTGCGTGGAGGAGGCAAGGTGCTGGAAGCGCTGCGAGAGAGTCTGGGATTAAAAGATGGAGTGAACACAACCGATGATTTACAGTTTACCCTTGATCCGGTGGCCTGTCTGGGAGCGTGTGGAATGGCTCCGGTCATGATGGTTAATGATGATGTCTATGGGCGGCTTGAACCCAAAGATGTTGCCATTATACTGGAACGATATAAAACCGAGGAAACCGAAGAAAAGGGAGGTCAGGGATGCGTAGCCTAAATGAACAGCGAATGATGGTGCAGAAGAAGCAAGATGAACAAGACAAGCGGATCAAAATCGTAATAGGATTAGGGACCTGTGGTATTGCTGCAGGAGGAAATAAGATTTGGGAAGCCGTTGAAAGTGAGCTTGCACTTCAGGGATTGCAGGCAGATATGGTTTCAACTGGTTGTATTGGAATGTGTTATGCAGAACCCATCATGGAAGTATTTGTTCCAGGAGAACCCAGAGTGATCTATGGCAATCTCACACCTGAACAGGCCATTGAGGTTGTAGACCTTCATCTGGGAAAAAGTGAAATCTGTCTGGATTATGCAATTGCACAGGATCCAAGAGGCTTTGAACCTATCCCCTATATTCCGGATTTATTTCAGACCCCTTTTTATGAAAAACAAACGAAGACAGTTCTGGGTCGATGTGGCATGATTGATCCTGATAATATAGAGGATTATATTGCCAGAGATGGCTATGTTGCGTTGGAAAAGGTTCTGAGCACTTTCGGCCCGATAGAACTTATCGAAGAGATTAAGAATTCAGACCTTCGAGGCAGAGGTGGAGGTGGTTTTCCGACCGGACGAAAATGGGAAGCCGCCTACCAATCCCAGAGTGATAAAAAATATGTAGTCTGTAATGCTGATGAGGGAGATCCAGGAGCATTTATGGATCGTTCCGTCTTGGAAGGTGATCCCCATTCTCTCTTGGAAGGAATGGCCATATGTGGGTACGCTATTGGGGCAGATGAAGGATATATCTATGTCCGAGCAGAGTACCCGCTGGCGATTAAACGTTTGAAAAAAGCGATCAGTGATGCAGAAGCCATGGGAATACTCGGGAAAAATATCTTGGATAGCGGTTTTGATTTTACTATACACATTACGGCTGGAGCAGGTGCCTTTGTATGTGGCGAAGAAACTGCATTGTTGCATTCGATTGAAGGAAAACGAGGAATGCCCAGAGTGAGACCCCCTTATCCGGCACAGTCCGGACTATGGGGACAACCCACTAATATCAATAATGTAGAGACCTATGCCAATATTGCCTCCATAGTCCGCAGGGGGGCAGGATGGTTTGCCAGCATGGGAACCGAAAACAGCAAAGGATCCAAGGTGTTTGCACTAACAGGGAAAGTCAAACGAACTGGTTTGGCAGAAGTACCCATTGGCATCTCTTTGCGTGAGATTGTATTTGATATAGCAGGAGGTATTCAGGATAACAAACAATATAAGGCTGTGCAAATTGGGGGACCGTCGGGCGGATGTATTCCCGAAAGCTTGTTAGATACACCGGTCGACTACGATTCCCTGCTTGAACTGGGTGCTATGATGGGGTCGGGTGGACTGGTCGTCATGGATGAAAGCACCTGTATGGTAGATTTAGCCAGATATTTTCTGACTTTTACCCAGGAAGAATCCTGTGGCAAATGTACTCCGTGCCGCGAAGGAACCAAACGGATGCTGGAAATCCTGCAACGAATCTGCGAAGGAGACGGTAAACCGGAGGACATTGACACCCTGGAACGACTGGCCCGGGTCATTAAATCTACATCACTTTGTGGACTGGGCCAATCAGCGCCCAATCCTGTTCTGGCGACATTGAAGTATTTTAGGTCAGAATATGAAGCGCATATCTATGACAAACGATGCCTGGCTGGTGTTTGCAAGAACTTGCTGCTGTTTAAAATTGATCAGGAAAAATGTAAGGGCTGTACCCTATGTAAAAATGTATGCCCGGTAGATGCCATTAAAGGAGAACGGAAAAAACCACACTATATTGATGAAGAAAAATGTATCCGTTGTGGAACGTGTATTTCCAAGTGTACATTTGATGCCATTTACAGAGGATAGTAAGGGTTTGTCCGTTGATACTGACATAACAAAAAGACGAGAGACTTCAAGAAGAAGTATCTTTGAGATGATTGGAAGGGGCAAAGGCGCTTGTCAATGATAAATATAACCATAAACGGGAGGGAAACCAGCGTTCCGGTCGGAACAACCATTCTTCAGGCTGCACAGGGGTGTGGGGTGAAAATACCCACCCTTTGTCATTATCCAGACCAGGCTGTCAAAGCTAATTGCCGTGTCTGTGTAGTAGATGTGGAAGAACAGAAGAACCTTTTGCCATCCTGTTCAACTATGGCAGCAGAGGGAATGAATATACGAACCAATACTGCCCGTGTCATGGAGGCACGGAAAACCATATTGGAGCTCATACTTGCTCATCATCCGCAGGACTGTCTGCATTGTATCCGTAATGGGCAGTGCGAGTTACAGGAACTGACGACAGAATACAACGTTAGGCAAAGTTGCTTTGAACAGGATAGCAGAGATTTGCCGCTGGATATTAGCAGTCCGGCGATTGTTCGCGATCCCAACAAATGTATTCTGTGTGGACGCTGCATTGAGGTTTGCAGTTCCATTCAAACGGTTAATGCCCTGGGACTAGCCTACAGGGGATATGACAGTCAGGTCGTTCCCAGCATGGACAAAGACCTCTTTGAGACTGCTTGCGTGATGTGTGGACAGTGCATTCATGCTTGCCCGGTGGGTGCCATTCATGAAAAAGAGCAGGTGGATGATTTCTTCCAGGCAGCCGCAGATCCGAAAAAAATTCTGGTGACCCAGATTGCCCCTGCTGTAAGGATTGCTATAGCGGAAGAGCTTGGCATGGAAACCGGCGAACTGAGCATGGACAAATTCGTAGCTGGCTTAAAAGAACTGGGCTTTGATTATGTGTTGCATACCAATTTTACAGCCGATCTTACCATTATGGAAGAGGGCCACGAACTCCTTAGAAGGATTCAGGAAGGTGGAGCACTGCCTATGTTTACATCCTGCTGTCCGGCATGGGTTCGCTTTGCAGAAGTGTTTTATCCTGAACAACTGGATCACCTATCCAGTTGTAAGTCACCGCAGCAGATGTTTGGTTCATTGGTGAAAGGGTATTGGGCGGATAAGATGGGAATTGATCTGGCCAACATTTACTCTGTATCCATTATGCCATGTACAGCCAAGAAATATGAAGCGCAGAGACCGGAGATGAATGACAGTGGGTTCCAGGATGTAGACCTGGTTTTGACTACCCGGGAGATCGGGCGTCTGTTTAAAATGACCGGTATACATCCAGCTGATACACAAGGGGCAGCATTTGATCCCTGGATGGGCGAATACACTGGTGCTGGCGTTTTGTTCGGTGCAACCGGCGGGGTTATGGAAGCAGCATTGCGTACGGTATATGAAGTCGTGACCGGCAGGGATTTAGAGCAGATTGAACTTACGGAAGTAAGAGGAATGGAAGGCCTTCGCGAAGCGGAAATCGACCTGGACGGGACCCCTGTTAAGGTGGCTGTTGTGCATGGACTGGGTAATGCCAGAAGGATTATGGAAGACGTGCAAAATGGAACGTCACCCTATCATTTTGTAGAGGTTATGGCCTGTCCGGGTGGTTGTGTTGGCGGTGGCGGACAACCCATTACCACCAGCAATACGAAAAGGGAGGAAAGAGTTGAAGCGATTTATGGGGAAGATCGATACATGCCCATTCGCAAATCGCATGAAAATCAAGAGGTATTGTCTCTCTATCTTGACTTCCTGGAAGAACCCCTGGGGCATCGTTCCCACGAATTGTTGCATACGCAGTATACAGCAAAAAATGATCAGGTATAAGTATACTTCAGATAAGAGTAAGGTTATTTATTAATCCATAAGCATCGAAGATGAAAATGTTTACTATGGCATTAGCCAATCATAGACCGGAAAAACAGCTGATTCAGATCATGTAGTATTTATGAACGTATATTTCAGGGGAGATGATAATTAAAATATTAGAGGGTAAAGTAATAAAGGGATTAGTTTTTTTGAGATTTGCACAAGACAATGTAGTGGATTTGGCTTATAATTAAATCACGTATTTTTTTATCAAGTTTATTATTTAAAAAAATTAAAAATTCACATAAATAAAGCATTTAAAAAATAGTA
>JAYEHK010000019.1:15556-25555 GCA_034659475.1 Bacillota bacterium
GTGAATCGGTTTAAACCGAAGTGAATACAAAAAAATATTTGTGAGGTGTATTGTTAAAATGGCTGATTTTTATGCAATGTACAAGGAAAAGCTGAAAACTGCCGATGAAGCAGTCAAAGTCGTCAAATCAGGAGACGTTGTCTTTCTAGGAGAGTTTATCGAGGTACCGGAAGCTTGTGAAGCAGCACTTGCTAAGCGAGTGGATGAGTTGCATGATGTAAATCTTAGAGGTACAACGCTATCCAAAAAGTTAAAAACAGTCGAGGCTGATCCAAAAAGGGAACACTTTATTTATGATGACTGGCATTATGGAGGCATGGCACGTGGATTACACAGTAAAGGACTTGCAAGCTATATTCCGCTGACGTATCATCAGGGGCCTAGATTAATCCTCAAATACCTGGAACATGATGTAGCTATTGTTCAGACAACCCCCATGGATCGCAATGGGTTCTTTAATTTTTCAACGTCTAATTCACTGACGATGGCACACTGCAAAACGGCAAAAAAAATTATTGTAGAAGTGAATAATACGTTACCAACCTGCCTGGGTGGGAATGCCGAAGCGATTCATATTTCCCAGGTGGATATGATTGTGGAAGGACCTAATAACCCATTAATTGAAATTCAACCGGCTCCGGCTACCGATATAGAACGCGAGATTGCAAAATACGTTATGGATGAGATTGAAGATGGTTCCTGCTTGCAGTTAGGAATTGGAGGACTACCAAACGTAGTGGGGGCGCTCATCGCAGAGAGTGATCTGAAAGATATAGGGGTACACACTGAGATGCTGGTTGATTCCTATGTGGATATGTACAATGCAGGGCGTATCACAGGGGCTCGCAAAAGTATTGATAAAGGCAAGATGGTATATACCTTTGCGATGGGTACCAACAAACTGTATGATTTTCTTGATAACAATCCTATGTGCGCATCCTATTCGGTTAATTATACGAATGACCCAAGGATGATTGCGCTAAATGATAAAGTTGTTGCCATTAATAATGCACTGGAAGTAGACTTGTTCAGTCAGGTTGCCTCTGAATCAAATGGCTTCCGTCAGATTTCCGGTACTGGCGGACAATTTGATTTTATTTTCGGAGCATTTAATTCTAAGGGTGGTAAAGGACTTATCTGTATCAGTTCAACCTTTACGGATAAAAAAGGTGAAATGCATTCCAGAATCGTTCCTACATTAGGCCCGGGTACCATTGTTACTTGTCCGCGTTCAATTACTCATTATGTTGTAACAGAATATGGTATTGCACAGCTTAAAGGAAAATCAACGTGGCAGAGAGCGGAGGCTTTAATTGAAATCGCTCATCCTAAATTCAGAGATGAACTGATTGAACAGGCCAAAGAAATGAATATCTGGAAGAGATCCAATAAGCTTCAGGGTTAAGGGGTAAAACGATATCGTGGAGCTGTGCTTGAAAATAGGTGCAGCTCCTTTTTACTATCATTCCGATTATACTACATCTAGTTACTGCAAAAATTGAGATTTTTAGAATAGGGGGACGCCGAATTGAAAGAGGTATATCAGCTCTATCAAGACAAACTGACGACGGCAGAAGAAGCTGTGAAAGTGGTTAAATCCGGTGATAATGTATTCTATGGGGAATTTGTCATGACGCCGCCACCGCTTCTTGATGCGGCACTTGCAGGAAGAACACAAGAGCTGCAGGATGTAATTATTAATGGAACCAGTTTTACCGGTTTTCCATTAACCGTTCAATCGGATCAGGAACAACAGCATTTTATATTACAGGATTGGCATTTTAGCGGCTTATCCAGAAGACTTCATGATAAGAGACTTTGCAGTTATGTCCCAATTACCTACCATCAGGTGCCCAGAATTATTCATAAATATGTGGATTGTGATGTAGCAATGGTTCAGGTTACTCCAATGAGTGATAAAGGCTTTTTTAATCTGGGACCAGCCAATTCAGTAACAGGTGCTAATCTCGACAAAGCAAAGACCATTATTGTGGAAGTCAACGAAAAAGTGCCGATATGTCTGGGGGGGAATGGTGAAGCAATTCATATTTCCAGAGTGGACATGATTGTGGAAGGGAAAAATCCTGATTTACTGCAAATAAAGCCAGCTCCTGCTTCTGAAACCGATAAGAAAATTGGACAATACGTAATGAATGAAATAGAAGATGGCAGCTGCTTGCAGTTAGGAATTGGTGGTTTGCCTAATGTAGTTGGAGCATTTATTGCTGACAGTGATTTGAAAGACTTGGGCGTGCATACAGAAATGATGGTAGATTCTTATGTTGATATGTATAATGCAGGTCGCATTACCGGAGCCAAGAAGAGTATTGATAAGTACAAAATGGTGTATACTTTTGCGATGGGGAGCAACAAGCTCTATGATTTTTTAGATAACAATCCGATGTGTGCAGTTTATCCTGTTAGTTACACCAATGATCCACGAATGATTTCTCTAAACGATAAAGTAGTGGCGCTAAATAATGCATTGGAGGTCGATCTGTTTGGTCAGGTTGCATCCGAATCCTCTGGGAGCAGACATATTTCAGGTACCGGTGGACAATTTGATTTCATTTTTGGGGCTTTTAATTCTAAAGGCGGAAAAGGGTTAATTTGTATTAACTCTACCTATAGTGATAAACAGGGAACCTTACATTCGCGAATAAATCCAACCCTGATGCCGGGGACAATCGTTACAGTTCCACGTTCCTGTGTTCACTATGTTATTACTGAATTTGGGGTTGCTCAATTAAAAGGAAAATCTACCTGGCAAAGAGCGGAGGCTTTGATTGAGATTGCCCATCCCTCTTTTAGAGATGAACTGATCGAGCAGGCAAAGGAAATGAATATCTGGGTTAGAAGTAACAAATTACAGGGATAGTGTAATCGAAAACATCATGAAACATATATAAAACTAGGTGGTTGTATATAATTGCTGCCACCTGATTTTATATATGGATAATATTTAGAATCTTATAATAATTTACAAGATAATACGTTTTATAATAAAATAGAAATTAATAGTTGTTTAAAGATGCAAATCGAGCCAATAATGTCCTTGGAAAAGAAAAAGCAAAGTGTTGCATAAGTCATAATCAGAATAAGATGCAAAATCAAATAGAAGTATTATATTCGAGGAGTGGTCTATGATGGAGAATAGCTTCAGGCAGGAATATGAAAAAAAATTGGTTCCCGCAGATCAAGCAGTCAAGATCATAAAATCCGGGGATCATATTTTTTATGGAGAATTTGCAATGTTTCCCGAATATCTTGACGAGGCACTTTCCAAGCGGGTGGAGGAACTGACGGATATTGTAATACGTGGTATTAGCTATACCAAGGTCCCAAAGGTGGTTATGTCAGATCTCAAGCGTGAACATGTTGTTTTACAGGACTGGCATTGTGGTGTCGTTGGACGAAAACTGGGGGATAAGCAATTAGCTGTTTACGTACCTATCACCTATCATCAGGGACCGCGAGTTATTAACAAATATGACTCTGTCAATGTGGCTATGGTGATGGTGGGACCCATGGACGAAAATGGCTATTTTAATCTGGGTCCGGTTAATTCTGTAACCCCTACATATACAGATAAAACAGAAATCCTTATTGTGGAGGTCAATAATTCAGTTCCACACTGCCTGGGGGGGAATGGTGAATCTATCCATATTTCTCATGTTGACTATATTGTAGAAGGAAACAATGCGCCCTTACTTCAACTGCCAGAGGTAACTCCTTTAGAAACAGATTACCAGATTGCAGACTATATCATGGAAGAGATGGAGAACGGTGCCTGTTTGCAATTGGGGATTGGTGGATTGCCAAATGTGGTTGGTGCCAGAATCGCCGAAAGCGACCTGCAGGATTTGGGTTTTCATTCCGAGATGCTGGTGGAGTCCGTTGTGGACATGTACCAAGCAGGAAGACTCACCGGGGAGCGAAAGAATATTGACAAGAAGAAGATGGCCTATACCTTTGCATTGGGCACACAACGTCTGTATGACTTTATGGATAATAATCCTGTCTGTGCTTCCTATCCTGTTAACTACGTAAATGATCCAAGAGTGATTGCGCTCAATGATAAAGTGATGGCCATTAATAGTGCCATCCAGGTGGACTTGCTGAGCCAGGTTGCCTCGGAAACATCAGGAATGAGGCAGATTTCGGGCACAGGTGGACAGTTTGATTTTATCTTTGGGGCATTCAATTCCCACGGCGGCAAGGGATTGATTTGTCTCAGTTCAACCTTTAAAGACAAGACTGGCACCGTGCATTCTCGGATTGTTCCTGCCCTTTCTCCTGGTACGGTAGTTACAGTTCCTCGTTCCATTGTGCAATATGTGGTTACGGAATATGGAATTGTTCAATTAAAAGGAAAATCTGTATGGGATCGTTCCGAAGCCCTGATCAGTATTGCCCATCCAGACTTTAGAGATGAACTGGTAAAACAGGCTGAAGACATGAAAATCTGGGTTCGGAGCAATCGGCTGGAACCTTAAAGGATAAGTTAATAAAAAAAACAGGGAGCGCAGCGGGCGTTCCCTGTTTTTTTATTTTATCGTGCTAACCCCGCATAGCCGTAGACCACAACCACGGATGAAAATAGGTGAGGGGTGAGGAGTGAGGGGTGAGGAGTGAGGGGTGAGGAGTCAGGCGCTATGCGCCAGGCATTGCCCTTACCCCTTACAAAAAAGTCCGCGTCTATTAATAATCTATTTTCTAATTAAACGATTCATCGTTCCACAGATCTTGTAAGGTTTGGCCTTTGCGAATTACCCGTATGTTTCCATCCCTGGTCAGCAGAACCTCAGCAGGAAGGGGCCGGGAGTTATAGGTACTGGCCATGGCAAAACCGTAGGCGCCTGCATCATGGATGATAACTGCGTCTCCCACTTCGCTACAGGGGAAGGGTCTGTCGTGGGAAAGGATATCACCACTTTCGCAAATGGGGCCGACCAGATAGGTGGGCTGCTCATATTCCTGATAGGGACGGTTGTTTTGAACAGCGATACTGATTTCATGGTAAGAATCATACATCGCCGGACGAATCAATGTGTTAAATCCAATGTCAGAGCCAATAAACATGGTTTCATAATTATTTTTTACTGAGGTGACGGTTCCTAGTAAAGCACCACATTCGGCCACAATATACCGACCGGGTTCAATGCGTAGCGTGATGGGCCAGTGCTCTTTGACCCAACTGTTTATCAGATTGTCTAAACGGGCACCCAGCTCCTTCAAATCCAGACGTTTTTCAACGCCGTGATGATAAGGGATACCGAAACCTCCGCCAAGATCAACAGTTTCAATACTGGGGATGGTTCCGGCCAGTAGCAGCAGTTGTTCAGCAGCTGCTGTGTATTCATCTGGTTCAAGAAACAGCGATCCAATGTGTTGGTTTAAGCCTGTGATCGTCATTTCATATTGTTCAGCAATTTTTTGGGCAAGTGGTAAATCTTCCATAGCAACGCCAAACTTGGCTTTCTTACCGCCGGTTATCACCTTCTCATGATGCCCGGCGCCAATCCCGGGATTGATCCTTAGACATACCTTACCGCCCTGATTAACCTGTCCAAGAGTCTCGAGCTGTGAAATAGAATCAACACTTATGAATACACCATGGGCAACCGCATATTCCATTTCTTGGCGGGAGACGTTATTACCAATAAACATAATCCGATCAGAGGTAAAACCGGCCTTCATTTCCAGATGCATTTCGCCGGGGGACATCGCGTCTACGTCAAGACCTTCATCCTGGATAATTTTCAATAATTCCACATTCGTATTGGCCTTGGCAGAGTAATTTACTTTGAAAAGGGGGTAGTCCAAGAGGTTTTTCATTTCCTGGCAGCGTTGTCTGAGCGTTTCTTCGTCGTAGACGTATAATGGGCTGCCAAACTCTTGAAGTAGTTCAAATACATTCATTTTGTTAAAAATCGTATCTTTATACATGCTTTTCGTCACTCCTATTCCTACTGCTCGAGACCTTTTCTCTGACGATACTGAAATCAGTTCCAAAGACCTCCATAAGCTGATTTTCAAATTTTTTCCTAACTTCTGTTAGAATAATCTCCTGTGTAAAGGAATGTTTAGCCATCATAACCAGGGTTGCATTGCTGCTATATAGGCCCCTTGAGCTTTTCCCTCTTCCCATTTCTCCGTTTAACATCAGGCCGGAGTCGATAATCAAACGAATTGGGCGTCCCTGCGAAACGATCCAGGTAGCCGGACTCTGATTTTCATAAACAAGCATTCCCTCGACCGGGCATTTACCCAGTGAAATGATGACTACTTTAATGCCGCGTTCCCGTGCTTTTATCAGATGATCCGAAAATAGGCGTAAATCTTCAGCGGCTGCATCAATATACAGGGTGGCCCTGGCACTGTTAATGAGATAAATCACTTTATCAGAGATTGTCTCTTCTCCCTCAAGGCTAACAACCAGATCAGATGTATTGTCGTCTTGTGGGTAAAGATTATCAATGACTGTATCGGCGGCCTGTTCAATCGTTCGCAGGACTTTATCCTTCAACTCGTCTGGCGGGATTCCCACATAGCGAGCGGGATCTTCATTAATCTTATAGATAATCCCTTTTTCAGCCAGGGAAGAAAGCGCAGCATAAACGTTAGATCTGGCAATCCCGGTAACATTAGCGATTTCATATCCAGTTTGCTGTCCTTTTTGCGTAATCGTTATGTAAACCTGTGATTCATGCCTAGTTAAACCAAGCGTTTTTAACGCATCAGCAAGCATCAACAAAAGTAAGCACTTCCTTAAACAAATATAGTAGTAGTAATAACCACTACTATATTTTAAATGATTTTATAAGCAGTATGCAAGCAAAAATGATAGAAAAAATTTATTGTTGAATAATTAGAAAATAGGTTGAGTATAAGCGGAATTATTAGTTGGAAAGTTGGTTAGTTGGACAGTTGGAACGTTGAAGTGGGTTAGTACGAAAATAGATTTTTAATAGACGCGGACCTATTGGACTTACGCAGACCTTTTTTGTAAGGGGTCAGGGGTGAGGAGTAAGGGCAATGCCTGGCGCATAGCGCCTGACTCCTAACGCCTCACTCCTCACCCCTCACTTATTTTCATCGGTGGTTGTGACCTGTGGTCATGGGGGGTTAATTAGATAATAGCATCTTGGGGATGAAGGCATAAGGTTAGCGCAGGGGGGTAAAGGCGATAGAGAAAGCTTAAAATCCGCTCTTCCTGCCCAAGCACCCAGAGCATCACTTATCCAAGTCGTACGTAAAATATGAGACCGAACGCAAGCGATTTTCCTTAATCACGACTGAAAGGAGTATTGTGATGCCCGAAGGGTGCTTAAGCGTTCATCCCCTGGCATCACATTACACCTGATTTCCTGATATCTTATTCAGCTATTTCTTTAGTCGGATGATCTGTCACGCGATCGGGAATGGAGAGAGAGGCGATAAGGTTTAGAACCGCAATGCCGGCAGCAGCTAAAAAGACAGGTACGTATCCAAAGTGTGCCCAGAGCAGACCACCTCCAAGCGGGACGATCATGGAAACGGCGTGGTCCATTGTCAGACCCATGGAGATGGTTGGGGCCAGATCGTTTGGTTCTTCGAGGATACGATTCAGATAAGTGGTCCGTGCAATGCGAACAGCGAATAAAAGATGATCGATAATAAAACAGCTCATGATCATAATCATTGCAGTATGATGTGAAAACCATGTTTCGGAAAAACTATAAACAATACATATGAGAATGAGCAGAACAGAATCAGCGGACATGATAATCTTTTCGCCCCATGCATCAATGGCACGACCCAGAAAAGGACGGAAGAACAGGGCTAATACCGTTCCTATAAATCCCAGAATGGCGAAGGTGCCGATGTCAGCATGAAATACTTTAATTAATACCCAGGGTGCAAAGGTCAAAAAGATTTGTTTGCGGGCTCCAAATAGAATGTTAAGAAGATAAAATAGGGTGTATTTTTTTTTCAAAATGAGTTGTCGTTTGCGGTAAATAGGTTTTGACTTTATGCGAAACAGAAGCACTGCAGCAATCAGTGCACAGGTTCCGGAAATACCGAAAATAATAGCAAAAGAAAAATGGAAATGAGTTGCGCCGAAATACACAAGGATCATACCCAGAAGTGTGCCGAGTGATTCCATGGAGGCAAGCTGTCCCAGACGTTTTCCTTCCTGTCCCTCCAGTGCCAGACGAAGACCGATAGGAGCAGAGATGGCCATAAAAAGATGAGAACCGGTACTCCAGATAAGCATCCATACAACAACTGTCCCCAGGTTAGGTGCCAGAAGACCCTGACCCCACAGAGCAATGCCGACTAGCAAAGCTGATATAGTTGCGATACGGCTATCGGGAAGAAATAGAAACAGGGTAAGAACAAAGACGACCAGAAAACCGGGCAGTTCACGCGGGAATTCGAGACCACCCCGTGTGACTTCCGAAACCTGATGAACCTGGGCGAGATAGTTATTAAATGAAGGTTCGTACAAACCCGCATAAAGGCCCATCATCATAGTTGCCATGGCAAAAAGAAGTAAAGGTGTAATTTTTGATTGCATATCCCTGGACATATTTTTCTCCTTATCAACATTCAAGATAACCGTGACATTCATTCTAACGGTTTCTATCTATATTGAAAAGAGAAAGTTGTTTTATTGACAGTGCTCCAGGATATTTTCACAAAAAAAGTGGGAGCCGATATGCCCCCGCATTAAAACTGCTCAAAACTGGTTTAGAGCAAATATTTCGGATTCGACTCTGGAGAAGATTATTCCTGTTAATTGGGGAAATTGAATAATGATATTTAGAATAAAACACCGGTTTGCGTAATAAAACTTATATAATAATGAAAGTAATGGCAAGACACTAATTGTCTTGCCTGTCTGCCAAATGAAGTGGTACAATGCTTTATGTTGTAGATGGGGGTAACCTAATCATTTTTTAGGGGAGATGAAATAATGACTATTAGAATCTATGCAGATAATGCATGTGACTTGGATACCGCAGCAATTGAAGAAAACAAGATTCGACTATTTCATATGCCGGTTACAGTAAAAGATCGTACCTATCGGGATCGCTTAACCATCAGCCCAACAGAGTTTTATAAACTTTTGGAGGATCCGGATGTAATACCAACTACAGCACAGGTTACGCCGGTAGAGTTTCAGACTGAATTTGAAAAGGTGATGCACGAAACGGAAGACGAAATAATCTATATTGCTTTTTCTTCTGGGCTTAGTGGTACCTATCAATCAGCTTGTATTGCAAGAGAAGCGGTGAATCTAGATCGCATTACGGTTATTGATTCAAAAAGTGCATCTGTAGGTTATGGACTCACAGTACTTCGAGCAGCTAAGGCTGTTTCCGGGGGGAAAAGTAAGGATGAAGTGATTGCAGATATTGAGGACAATATCAAGCGGATTCAACATATCTTTATCGTGGGTAATTTTGACATGTTAAAGCGAGGAGGAAGAGTAAATCCAGCTGCAGCCGTTCTCGGAAATTTATTAAATATTAAACTCCTGCTGCATTTCGTCGATGGTCAAATCGTTCCGCTGGAAAAGGCACATGGACTTAAAAAGGCCAAAAAGAGAATGCGGGAAATTATGTTGGAACGGGGAAGCGCAGATCTTTCAGAGCAGGTGATTGGGATTAATCACTCCAATGATCTGTCAGGAGCACTCGAAATCAAGGAGTTAATTGAACACGAATTTGGCTGTACCCAGTTCGTCATCTCCGAAATCGGTGCCGCCATCGGCTCCCACGTAGGAGCCGGAACCTACTCTGTATTCTTCCTTACAGATTAATAATGTTGTGTCGTGTAAGACAGATTATGCGACGTAAAGTTGGACAGTTGGTTAGTTGGTCAGTTGGTCAGTTGGTTAGTTGGACAGTTGGAAAACTGAATAGGGTGTAGAATGGGACAAGCGGTGTCTGACCCCAACAATATTGGAACTCTGCGTATCTAGATAATTGGGTGGTAACGCTGCATGAA
>JAYEHK010000020.1:0-6272 GCA_034659475.1 Bacillota bacterium
AGGAGTGACACCAATTATGTATAATGCAGGTAATTTTTATTTCAGTAAAGGGATAACAATGCCTGTTTGGTTTGAAAATTGGTATAATAAGTAAATTGACTTATTTATTTTTTTAACATGCCTTATATGATTAGTGGCGTTGATAAGCATTCAATAGAACAGAACGACGTTCAATTATTTATTACATATTTATCCATAAATACAAAAAGTCCTTTAAATAATCAAAAAAATGTTAAAATTTATGCAATTTCCTGATCCTTATATTGTTGAGTAGCGGCATAGATAATGTTTTATAATAAGCAGTAGAGCAAACTGCGACAATGGATTGTGAGGGCTGTGGATGAAAAATAGGAGAGTAAGTGGGAAGAGTTTTCGGAAACCGTCTGGCAGGAATTGGACTATGTTCAGGAAGGGCATAATGCCGAAACCATTGCTAATAATACCAAAGACAATGATGATGTAATGTTTCCTGATATTTATTGTGCTTACACGACCCGACGAGTGTTGACCATGGAATTTATGCAGGGGATAAAAATCAGCCGTTACGATGAACTGGATCGCCTTGGAGTGGATCGAAAAAAATTAGGCAGACTGCTGATCTCGGTTTACTGTCAGCAGATTTTGACAGATGGTTTTTTTCACGCGGATCCGCATCCTAGGAAACTATTTGTAAGTGAGGATGGCAAACTCATCATGGTAGATTTTGGGATGGTGGGTATGATCTCTGAAGAGCTCAAAGGACAACTGCTTGAGCTTGCTGTGCATGTTATACAAAAGCAGTATATTGAGGTGACCGAGGATCTCAAAAAGATGGGCTTTTTGCGCAGTTATGCGGATAACAAAGTGGTGTCGCGTCTGTTGGCTGCAGTTATTGAGCGGTTTCTGGGAGATGGGAAGAAGATGGGAGATGCTGCGTTCATGGGGCTGTTGGACGATATTGAAGCGCTTGTGTATGAACAGCCCTTTCAGATTCCAGGTAACTACACCTTTCTTGGACGGGCAGCGGGGACACTCTATGGATTGTGTCTGGGCATTGATCCCGAGAATAACTTTTTAGATGCGATCAAACCTTATCTGAACGATTTTATCGGGGGAAAGAAACGGATGTTCGATAAGGTGAAAGAAGAAGGGGAGGCGTGGCTTCGGTCTGCCGTGATGGTTCCATCCCTTGCTGCAAGGGTGCTCCAACAGGCAGATCAGGGAGAATTAACCGTACGGGTTCCGTTCCATTCTCTGCTGGAAAGCAGTCGAGATAATACAGCTGCGTTACGCATGTTATCCTGGGCGGTTGTTTAAGTTGGTTAATTAGAAAATAGACACGGATAACGCGGATTTATTAGTTGGACAGTTGGAACGTTGAAGTGGGTTAATTAGAAAATAGGAACCGAAAACGCTGATGTTCGCTGATTACCGCTGATTTACGCTGTTCTTTTTTATAATATATAAAACAGCGTTTATCTGCGGTAATCAGCGTAAATCTGCGTTAAAATTGTTCCCATCTCTGTTTACCCCGTATTGTGTCGTCAAGCCTGACCCCCTCGCCACAACCACCGATGAAAATGAGTGAGAAGTAAGGCCTGCCCCTTAACCGATAAATAATATCCGTGTTAATCCGTTAAATCCGTGTTTATTTCAACGTCTATTTTCTAACTAATCAAGGTTCAAATAATAATTTTGCGGATATTTATTAAGCTCGATCAACGCTGATGACCGAGCCTTATTTTGCGCAAAAATTCCGATTGAACACTAAAAGGACCGTGCCTGTGATATATAAGCACACCTGCTTGCGGCTTACATATAATACATTAGGTACTAAAGTAGGGACCTTTTGGAGAGAAGGAGAGGGGAGATCGGTTTTGTTTAGAAGGTTGATGATTGGGATTGTTATTACGATGTTTGCCATGAGCTCGATGGTAGGATGTGGTCAACAGGGGAATACGACGGAGGATCTGACAAAGGTCAGGCTGGTTGAGGTAGTTCATTCCATCTTCTATGCGCCTCAATATGTGGCTATAAATCAAGGCTTTTTTGAGGAAGAAGGTCTGGACATCGAACTTACCACGGCCCAGGGATCAGATAAGGTGATCACGGCACTCCTGTCGGGAACAGGGGATATTGGACTGGGCGGGTCAGAAGCCCCGATCTACGTTTATCAACAGGGGCAGGAAGATTATGTTATGAATTTTGCGCAGTTAACCCAGTGTGACGGTTCTTTTCTGGTAGGACGTCAGCCAGATTCTGATTTTCGGTGGGAGAACGTTAGAGGAAAAACCATTATTGGCGGAAGACCAGGGGGAATGCCGGAAATGGTGCTGGAATATATTCTGAAAAAGCATGGCTTAACACCGGGTGAAGATGTTGAAATTATTACTAATTTGCAATTTACAGCGACAGCTGGAGCTTTTAAAGGAGGAACAGGAGACTATGTGGCGCTCTTTGAACCGACGGCTACCATGCTGGAAAAACAGGGGGCAGGACATGTGGTTGCTTCCATTGGAGCGAGCAGTGGAGAAATTCCCTACACGGTGTATATGGCCAGAAAAAGCAAGCTGGAAGAAGATCCGGGGATGATTCAGCATTTTACCAATGGGTTGTATGAGGGACAGATTTGGGTTGAACAGCATAGCCCAGAGGAAATTGCTCGGGAGATTGCACCATTTTTCCCGGATGCGGATATGGATGGTTTAACACAGGTTGTGGCACGGTATAAAGCGCAGGATACCTGGAGTTCCAATCCCGTCATGAGTGAACAGGCTTTTGTATATGCCCAGGATATTATACAAACGGCAGGAGAATTGGAAGAGACGGTTGAACCAGATATTCTTATTAATCACCGTTTTGCCAAAAAAGCTGTTTTGCTCTACGAGGATATATAATCTTGTAAGCTGTTGAGTACTAAGTTCTTTAGTAAGGGGTAATGAGTGAGGGGTGAGGGGGGATTTTGACGCGTAGTGTTTAACACCTCACCCATTTTCATAGATGGTTGTTTCCTGTTGGCATTGATGGTTTGTGAGAAGAAGGGGAGATGATTGACATCAGCGCGTATCAGGTGGAATTGGATCATGTTTCTATGGTTTATCAGTCTCCAACAACTGAAACTGTAGCGATTGCAGACGTATCCCTGGGGGTAAAGCCGGGTGAGTTTGTCTCTATTGTTGGTCCCAGTGGTTGTGGCAAATCTACCCTCCTGGATATCATTTGTAGTCTGGTAACACCCACTCGGGGAACGGTTCGGATGAATAGCCGCGTGGGTTACATGCTGCAGCGGGATCATTTATTGGAATGGCGATCCATTTTACAAAATTGTATGCTGGGTCCAGAGCTCCAGGGACACAATTTAAAAGAGGCGCGTGAGTATGTCAATCACCTTCTTCGTGCGTATGGTCTGCATGATTTTACTAATCATTATCCACGGCAGTTATCAGGGGGGATGCGTCAGCGCGCCGCGCTGATTCGAACGCTGGCCGTAAAGCCGGATGTACTGCTCCTGGATGAGCCGTTTTCGTCACTGGATTATCAGACGCGTTTGGCGGTTGCAGATGAGGTGTGGACCATTTTACAGAAGGAAGGCAAAACGGCCATCCTGGTTACCCATGATATTGCAGAAGCCATTTCTATGGCTGATCGTGTGGTGGTGTTGACGGCGCGACCAGCCAGTGTGAAGAAAACCATCCCCATTGTCATGACCAGTGAAGGCCCTCCATTGATGCGACGCCAGGACGAACGGTTTCGGGAGTATTTTGATATGATCTGGAAGGAGCTTGATATCCATGTCAGCATGGTCTGAAAAATCGCCTGAACGCAAGGCCTATCTGCGAAGCAGATACCGTCACTATGTCCTGGTGCTTGTGAGTCAGATGCTCATATTAATTGGTTTTGTTCTCCTATGGGAACTGGTAGCTGACAGAAGGTGGATTGACCCGTTTATTACATCACAACCGACGCGAATGTGGGCAACGCTGTTACATCTTCATCAGAATGGAACCCTTTATACCCATGTAGGGGTGACCCTGATGGAAACCTTCTGGGGATTTAGTTTGGGTATGCTAGGGGGCTTCCTATGTGCGGTATTACTCTGGTGGTCAAGGATGTTTCAGGAAATCAGCGAGCCCTATCTGGTGATTCTAAACGCTTTGCCGAAAGTTGCCTTAGGTCCGGTTCTGATTGTCTGGTTGGGAAACGGATCTGCCGCGATTATCGGCATGGCGATTCTGATCTCTATTGTTGTAACGATTATTAGCATGGTGAGTGGTTTTATGGAGGTAGACCCGGACAAAATCAAACTGCTGCATTCCTTTGGGGCCTCACGTCTGCAAATATTGTTAAAGGTTGTTCTGCCTTCCAGTTTGAATTCCATCATTGCTGCCTTCAAGGTGAATGTAGGTCTGTGTCTGGTGGGGGTGATTATGGGTGAATTCCTGGTTTCTCAAGCAGGTCTTGGGTATTTGATCGTATATGGAAGCCAGGTTTTTAAACTGGATCTGGTTATGACCAGCATACTCATTCTCGCGGTAATAGCTGCCATCTTGTATATCATTGTCTCCTATGTGGGAAAACGCCTGCTTCACTGGCAAAAGTAGGAAGAAAAAAGAATTTCCTGAAGGAAAATGATAGAACGAAGTAGAATTAAAAATGCATGATTAAATGAAAAAAATTGAAGGTGAGGGGAGATAAACGTACCCATAGAAAGAGGTAAAACTACATGTGGCATCGTTTCGTGTAGATGGATTTTGTAAAAGGGAGGGTAAACAATGTTGAACTACCATTTTGAAATTTTACAGGTTCATGCATTAAAACGGCATAAACTTGCAGGAACCAGGGACTATGAGACAAAAGTGGTGATTCATAAAGATGAAAAAATAGTGTATGATGGAACAATCAATGTCAGAAGGAACAAAGAAGGTGTTTTCCCTGATGTTGATGCAATAAATGATAAGGCCTTGACTCCATCTATCCGCAAAGAACTAAGTAAAAAACTGAAAGAATACATAAAAAAAGCTAAGTAAAAACATTATAGAACGGAGAGAAAAAGCCGCCTGAATCGGAATAGGTGGCTTTCTTCTATGGAAATGAGGTGAGGAGTGAGGGGTTAGGAGTCAGGCGCCAGGCGCCAGGCATTGTCCTTACTCCTAACCCCTAACCCCTAACCCCTTACAAAAAAAGTCTTTTTGCTGACGCAAATGAACAAAGGAGTGCTTTGGAGATGCTTGAACCTCAAAGACAACCGGTTATGACAATAATGATTGGCCTTCCTCGAGCGGGCAAAACAACCTATGCCAATAAAAACAAAGGACAGGCAGTGATTCTATGTGCGGATGAGCTTCGTTATCTAGTCTATAATCAGCGATTCTGGGGCGAAGGTGAACCTTTGATGTGGAGTATTCACGATATAATTCTGAAAATGCTCTTACAGCAGGGGGCGGATGTGGTTATTGACGAAACAAATTATACGTGGGAGAGTCGAGAACCGCTCATTTCACTGGCGAAAGAATATGGGTATTGGGTACAGGGGGTTGTTCTTTCAACTCCACGCGAGGTGTGTATTGGCAGGGCTCAGGCAGAAGGTTATTCCCGAATTATTCCCTTTATCAGAAAGTTGAGCGAAATGTTTGATATGCCTTCGCTGGCGGAAGGTCTTGACCATGTTTTGTTTGTGGAACGAAAAGATTGAAAATTACATCTTTTCATAACCTGCTAGGAAAAAATCTTGTTATGTTATACAATAATGGTATAAATTACCTGAAGGAGATGATTGGATGAATGCGGGCGTACGCAATCAGTTAACCGGAACCGTCTCCGATATTGAAAGCGGAGAAGTCATGTCACAGGTAACCATAAAAGTTGGCGATAATGAAATTTGCTCCGTAATGACAACCTCTTCCGTACAGCAAGCCGGTTTTCAAGTAGGGGATCAGGCTACAGCACTTGTGAAGGCAGCCAGTGTTGTTCTGGTCAAGTAAGCTGAAATAAGCTTTGAGTTCTAATTCCTCCATTAAACTCAATACATTTGACAAACCCCGCTTTGCTAAGCGGGGTTTGTCTTTTTAGCAGGTGACAGGTGACCGGGGACGGTTGTATGTCCAGCAAGGCTGGCATGTTCAGCGGGAGGTAGTCCCGCTAGGGAAACAAGCAGAATCCCTGTAGTTTGGTTAGCAGAGGGGAAAGAAATTGAACCTCTGGAGTCTAATGACAAAGCCGTCCTCGGGACGGTGAGCGAGTACCCGGGCCGCAGCGAAAGCGAACACATAGGTGACCTCGAAACAGCAAATTCG
>JAYEHK010000021.1:0-60415 GCA_034659475.1 Bacillota bacterium
GGTTAATTAGCAGTTAAATAAAAAATGACACACCAAGACCGTCCCCCTGTGTCATCTGGATTAAATTTTGCAGGCAGTAACCTTTTCACCTGCCTGCACTTTTTGTATGTCAGCAGGGAGATCGACCAGCACGTTGCATTCAGCCATTGATACCAGAACGCCGCGGGTTTTGTCATCGTTGATGCGGATATAATTCACACCATTATGATTGTACAGAATTCCCCGCACCAACCTTCGCTGTGAACCCTGTTTGGCAAAATCATGAGACAGTCGCCCCTGTATCATTGTGGGCAGCGGTTGGTCCTGTCCCATCATCTTTCGCAGCAACGGAACGGTTAGCAGATCAAAGACAATAAAAGCCGCGGCAGGGTTTCCGGACAGGCCAATAACAAATTGATCCATCACCCTTCCCGCAACCATCGCTGAACCGGGCCTGATTGCTATTCTGTCGAACAGGACTTCGGTTCCTATTGATTTCATTGCGTCCTTAAGCAGATCATAGTCTCCAGCCGACACCCCACCTGTAGTGATAACGATATCCGCCTTCCGCAGACCCTCAAGCAGGTATTCTGCAATGACCTCTTTATCATCCTTTATAATCCCCATCGGCAGGGAAGTTACACCAAGTTCCTGACAACGAGCATGCAGGGTATAGAGATTACTGGGATAGATTTTCCCCGGGTCCAGGTTTGCCGATGGATTAACCAGTTCATCTCCGGTACTGATTAACGCCGCCGTGAGGCCTTCAAATACCGGCACCTCAGATAGTCCCGTACCAACGATCAGGCCCAGCACAGACGGGGTAATCTTCTGTCCCCGTCTGGCAATGGTTTCATTGATGCGTATATCCCTTCCTGCAAGAAGGATGTTTTTCCCTGGCCTTAACGGATGATATACTTCAATGACATCAGTTCCTTGTTGAAGGTCTTCATATTTCATGATCGCGTCGGCACCCTGCGGTACCGGCGCACCTGTCATCACCTTTATCGCCGTCCCTCTGCTAACCGTATGCCTAGCAGCATAACCCGCTCTGGTTGCTTCCAGAACCCTTAACCCCACCGGATTGGAATGGGATGCATCACGAATATCCTCGGCTCGCAACGCATACCCATCTACGCGTGAAGAAGGAAACGCTGGTTGATTGTTCCCGGCTATTATGTCCTGGCTCAGAATTCTCCCTGCCGCTTCCCACAGAGATACATAGGTTTCTCGTCGGTGCCTTACACGTTCCAGCAATATTTGCTGTGCTTGTTCCAATGAAATGTCTTCCTTCACGATTTACCCTCCAAAACACCAGTTACCAATGAATACAACAGCCAGCGCCATATCCCCCACAGCGTAACGCTGCACAATTCAAACCTTCATTAATTAGAAAATAGGTTTAATAGACACACCCTTACGGGTACCACTTATGTTCCCTTCGGTCACTTTTAATATGACGCGGATTACACAGACCCTCCGGGCACGGATTTTTTTAATGTAACAAATGGGGTCTTAACAAATGGGGTCTGACCCCAAAATGTAACATTATTACTCACACAGCTTATTTTCATTGGTGGTTGTGCCGTGCGGACATGGAGGGTGCCACTGCAAAAACCCTTCAATCTTCATGCATTCGAACTCACTAATTTGACTTTCCGCAAGGAAATCAAACTTTACCCTAAATCAACAATTCTTCTCCCCGAATATTCAGGGCCTCGGTAAACAGCTCCACCTGCCTCTGAACAGCCGGAACCGAAGAATCATCTAAATCAAGAACCCTGACGTCATCCCGGGCGCGAACGGAATCAAGGAATGGGTTGCTTTCCTTTTTCATCACCCCGAGGACCGGGACATCACTATCCAGGGTTCTCCTCACTTCTTCCATAAACCCAGGGGCTTTCATTTCCAGCCGGCCCAGTTCATCCATTAATACAATCCGGCGTTCCATTCTAGCCTTTTGGAGAATAGCTGATCCTTGATTTTCAAAGGTTTTCAGGCAGATCGTTTTGTTTGGTTCCAGGATGGAAATAAAATCGGAATACTCGTCCAATGTATCGACCTGAAGATCAGGCAGATATTCTTCCACAGTAATATCTGCCATCCGGAAGGCCGCGCATCGCCCATCGATAAACAATCTCTGCACAAAGAATCCACCTGTCATGTGTTGCACTGCTTTTATTTGATTCCTTAGAAGGGTCGACTTTCCCATGCGTTTCTGCCCGGTAATAAAAAGATTTTTAATCATAAATCCTCCTAGCCCAGATGCCGGCTAAATGTGCTGCGACCGCTCAAGAATCTGGTTGACAGCCTCCTCGCTAAGTTCATAATCAAAAAATACGTTAAAGAACTCTGCGACTTCCTGCGTAAAGTCGATAGAAGAAGCATCAGGATAGAGTATGTTGGTCAGCCATTGAACCCCTATTAAACGTACAATAGAAGGAGGCCTATTAATCCAGTCATAGGGTTCACAGGGGATTTCATAAACCTGTCCATCCTGTACCGCCTGAATATTCTTCCAGGTTTCACCGTTTAACATCTTGTTGTACACCTCATGTGTAGTATCTGCATCAACACTTACAATAATAACCTCGGGATCCCAGACCATCAATTGCTCCATTGATACCTGTATCCTGCGGGCAGCATCGCCCGTCCCCGGGTCCGCTACATTTATTGCCCCCGCCAGGTCAATAGCCTCTGAATTTACAGTACCTTTGACATCTGTTTCGAGGCCTTCGATCCCTTCTGCATAATAAACCTTCACCCGATCCCCTTCCGGTATCTCTTTCAGGCAACGATCAATCTCGTTAAAGGTCTTTTCACAATAAATTGCCAGTTCTTCTGCCCGGTCCGATTCATCCAGCAAGTCCCCCACAAAGCGATAGGCCTTTGCTGTACCTGAAAGACTGCCGTCTACCATTAATACTGGTATCCCAGTCTGATCTTCTATACTCTCTGCATCAGACACATACTGCACAGACACGTCTCCTACACTGATTATTACATCTGGTCCAGTTTTAAGCAAATCCTCAATGCTGCCAGTCGGCGAACTGCCTTTCCAACGCCCGAGATCCGGGAGATTATAGTAAATAGGGTTAATATATTTTTTTTCGTGTTCTCTTAAGGTTGTATTCCAACCTGCCAGTTTCTCCGGGGCAAGAGTATACAACATAACGCTTCCTGTTGCAGAGGTTGCATATACCTTGTCAATACTTGACGGGATGGCCACTTCCCTGCCTGCCATATCCTCAACAGTCACTAATTCAGGTCCTTGATCAGCCGAATCAACGGGGTTAGAATCACTGCATCCATTTAGCATTACAATGATCAAAACGAAAAATAAGCCTACTATTAATCGGTTCTGTTTCACTTTCTCTCCTCCTCAAATTTCACATTCAGGCCACGCCTGGAACACATATCAAACGATTATGCCCATTTTTGGCCCTGGTTTCGACGATTTCAACATCTATGCCATAAAGCTCCTGCAAATAATCTTCAGTTACAACCTGCTTCGCATTACCCTGACACAATATTTTTCCATCTTTCATCATGATGACCTTCCCTGCACAGTACAAGGCATGATCCGGATAATGCAAAGACATCATGATCGCTAACCCCTGCTCAGCAAGAATTTTGATATGATCAAGCAACCGCACCTGGTTTCCGTAATCCAGACTGGACGTTGGCTCGTCCATAATTAAAATGCGCGGCTTTTGGGCCAAAGCTCTGGCAATCAAAACAAGCTGCCTCTCCCCGCCGCTTAGTTCTGTATAATATTTCTTTTCAAGATGACTGATGTTCATTTCTCTCATCGCTTCTCTGGCGATCTGCCGATCAACCTCAGAGGGTAACGCATAATGATTGATGTGCGCAGTTCTGCCCATTAAAATAACATCCATAACTAGGTAAGGAAAGGGCGGAACATGGTTTTGAGGTACATAGGCCATGATTTGTGCACGCTCACGTCGGGTACATCCACTGATTTCCCTGCTATCAACAAACACCTGACCGGAGTGAGGTTTGTAGAGTCCGAGGATATTCTTAAACAGCGTGGTTTTTCCAGTACCATTGGGACCCAGTACACAAACAATTTCTCCACTATTTACTTCAAGCGAGATGTTTTCAAATACAGCTTTCTTTTCATATGCAAAGGATAGATTTTCAACCTTCAAACTCATTTCCACGTCCTCCTGCTATTGGTTAATAGAAAAACAAAGAATGGAGCACCAATTAAGGATGTCAGGATGCCCAGAGGAATCTCCATCGGCATCAAGCTTCGAGCAAGCGTATCAACCAGAAGCAAAAAAGAACTTCCCAACAGAAGTGATACAGGTAATAGCTTTTGGTAATTGGGCCCCACCAGGGACCGCGCCAGATGAGGTATCACCAGTCCCACCCAACCAATCATGCCGCTTACCGATACGGCCGAAGCGGTAAGCAGGGTTGCAGAGACAATAACGATCGCTCGAAGACGCCCGGCATTAATCCCCATGCTATGTGCTTCTTCATCCCCAAAAACCAGTACATTCATCTTCCATCGAAACACCCATATCGGAATAATACCCACAATAACCGGAATAATAATTAGATACACATCGTCAAAGGTTATCGACGCTAGGCTCCCCATTAACCAGTAAGTAATGGCAGGCAATTTATCATAAGGATCTGCTACACACTTTATTAAGGATACCAGTGATGAAAACACTGTCCCGATCAGTAAGCCACTTAATACCAACACCAGGGAAGTATCCCCCATATTTTTAATCTTGCTGCCAATCAGATAGGTCAGCAAAACGGCCAGCACACCAAACCCAAAAGCCAAAAAAGCGATCCCCAAACTGCTCCAGGAAAATACAATCCCGATCGTCGCACCCAATCCTGCGCCCGCCGATACACCCAAAATATCAGGAGATACCAGAGGATTTCTGAAAATGCCCTGATAAGCGGCCCCTGATACAGATAAGGCCGCACCTATGATCAAAGATGTCAGTATTCTGGGCAGGCGAATATCAAAAATCACCTGTTCAACAACCGCCGGTATCGTTGCCGACGTCTCCATAAAATGCCCTTTGAAAAGTAACATAATCTGGTGTACGGAAACTGGGTATCGCCCGATTGATAACGCCAAAAGAATAAATATTACCATTATGAAACTTAACATAAATGGGTTGGCTAAACGGACTGCACTTGTTTTTCTATCTGCTTCAGTAATGGCCCTCATAACTAATTCCTCCGATAGAGATTTTTAAGATAACAGGCTCACATTTTCATCTGAATTGACCTGTTTATGATTGCTAATTTATGATAGGCATCCATATATTTAATGATTTCATTTACAACACCATCAGCATCATCAATATGATAGCAGGGGACGCCAATATTCCATTGAACATCACTGGCAATCGCCAGCAATTCATGGGGTTCGCTTAAAAGCTCCTTAGTTACTTCGGCTCTAAACACTTCTATCCTTGGATTAGCACTGAATTTAAATCCCTCTGTTAGTATCAGGTCAACTGGAGACAGCATAGCAATCACGTCGTCCAACGTCTTTTCTTCCTCTACTTTTTCAATCAATGCCACCTTTTCAGGTGAAGAAATGACGACAATATCGGCTCCTGCCTGGGCCATTTTCCATGAATCCTTCCCTGGTTTGTCCATATCAAACCTGTGAGCGTCGTGTTTAATTACAGCAACTTTGTAGTCCAAGGCCTTTAAACCCTTGATCACTTTCTCGATAAGCGTCGTTTTGCCCGTTCCCGACTTTGCTATAAAACTGATTACAGGTGTGTTTGTATTTTTCATAAGCTGCGTATACCTCCTTTCTTTCCAGGTTGGTTTCTTAACATTCAATAACAAAGTTGAGTTAAGCTCCCCACTTTCCCCATCAAATCATAGTTTCAAGCTCCGCAACTCTTCTTTAAACAAAAAATGCTTCTGTACAGCAAGAAAAATACAGAAACATCCAAATGTTTAAAATATGTTCTCCTTTCCTAACAGGGAGGCTGCATAATTTCTCCTGCAACCCCGTGAGCTGAATGCCCAGGCTCGTCACCATAGTGATCCCTTAGGTGAACAAGCTCGGAGTAGTATTCTGTTTTGTGCGTCTATATCGTTAATACCTAAAACAAATGCAATTCTCATGCCAGTTTCAGTAAAAAATTAAGGCCCACTATATCGGGCCTTTACAACATTCTATATTTATAACTATAGCAATTGATTCTCAAAACAGGAACCATTGTTTCAATATGAGATTGAAAGTTGGCTCCCTTTCCAGAAGAGAATAAATTTATACCAATATATACCATAACAAAAAATCAGCTTATGTTAAGAATTTGTGCCATAATCAGACAGTCCTCTTAACAAATGCCTCACTTACTACAGTAAATATCTGCACCATTGCAGGATCAAACTGACTGCCCGCACAGCGATACAGTTCTTTAATGGCTTCTTCATGAGGAATTCCTTTTCGGTAGGGTCTGCCCTGGGTCATAACATCGTAGGAATCAATCACACTTAGAATCCTGGCATCTTGAGGAATGTCCTCTCCTTTTAATCCGTTTGAATAGCCTTTGCCATCCCACCTTTCATGATGGGCGAGAATCGTCTCGGCAACAGGTTCCAGTACAGGATTCAAGCAAGCAAGTCGATACCCCTCTTTACAATGCTGTTTCATAGTCTCCCATTCCAGATCGTTAAGCGATCCAGGTTTGTTTAAGATCGCATCAGGTATAGCTATCTTCCTTATATCATGGAGAGTAGCTGCAAGAATTAAACAATCCCTTTGATGCGATGCAAAATTTGAATATTCTCCCATAGCAGCGATCATTTCTTTCATTCGATGACAGTGTTCTTCCGTTTCATGACTTCGCTCCCATAAAGCTTTTTCCATCGTGCTTATCAAAGTACTTCTGGCGCTATTTTTCTGCACCAGTTTATTTCTTTCCATACGGGCATTGGCTTCCTTGAAGATTGCCCAGATATCCTCTGCCGCATTTTCTTTAGTCGCAACACCAATCGAAATTCCATTATCCATTAACGCACCCGGAAGTGTTTCACAATAAGGTTCCTCGCTGACCTCTGAGCGAAGGATAAACATTTCAACAGCAATAATGATTTGCATAGAAATCGATATATACTTCTGTGCAAAATAGGCGGGAAGCACGACCGAGACAAGCGGTCCTGCACTATGCATAATCGCCCAGAGAAGAAAACTTCCCCCGGCTATCCAGTTCATTGGTCCTCTTTTTTCGGAACCTATAAGAATGACTAACCCGGCGTGCATAAGTACAATCGCAATATATACTGAAGTGACCAGTAAGGCTATTTGGGGATTCAGGTTATATAAAGGGGGAACCGCATTCCAAACAATCAATATACTACTGATAAATATGTAAAAAACAGGCAACGGTCTGTCTGCAAATTTTAACGTCCCTCGCAGAACAAGCGTAATGAAAATCAATTCAGAAACTCGAACCCCTATAACAGAATAGAACTGCCCTACATGAAAGTATGCGATTAAACTAAGTATACTATGAATAACCGCTACTACAATTGCTGTAGTATAATATCCACTATACTTCTGCTGGCTTTTAACAAATAAATAAAGGTTTCCTGTCAATAAGACACAAAGACTGGCTATTGCTGCAATAAGGTAAATATATTCCCAGTTCAAGTTCAAAACTCCTATCTATGACAATCAGGCAATAGCTATTTTAGCATGTTTTATGCAAAAGCATTAAACACTTTTTCCCATTCCAAAAGGTATTTACTTATCCCCTGTAAAGGGCGTAAAACTTTTTGTTTTCTAATTTCAGATAACTAAGAGATTAATAGAAGAACCCTTCTGAAGAAGTATAAAAATACAGGGGACAAGCACAGGTCCCCTGTTGAATATTTATTTCATAATATATCATTCATCTGAAGCCCAAAACTTTGCATTCCCCATCGGATGCAAGCCCCTCCTATCCATCCATTCTGCAAAATCCCGATCTTGCATATTGTCCCATGGATGAGAAGAATGTACCCGTTGAATTTTCAAAAGCTTGCTTAGCCATTCTTTCAAAATGCTGAACATTTTGGATGCCCGCCTTTCCCTTTTTGTTGACAACTCCAGAAAAACACAAATACGAGCAACCCGTCTGTTACCCGTACTTTTTCTTACACAATAAACATCGCCTCGCTTTCTTTGAAAGCCCATTCGTCTGGAAGTTAACCATCCTACATGTTTCTAAGCAATGCCTTACAATATCTATTATTGATTTCATTGTACAACGGCAAATTGAAATTGTCTACAACCATTCTTAAAACTAATATAGTGTTTTTTTGTGGGAAGGAATAACGAAGTTTTTTATCGAATTTAATCGAAAGAATATGTATTTTTCTCAGTTTTTTTATCCAGATCCCCATGCATTATCAAAAATATGTAGGAAAAAATAAATGAACAGACCAAATTTAAGGGAGGCAACAACATGAATAATCCCCCGGGGAAAAACGTTACCATTCATTTTGCGAACATTAAGGAAATTAAAGATCTACTCAAAAGACAGCAGTGGGATGAAGCAGAAGAACTTCTCCTCTATCTGGTTGAAAACGCTGCTAATAAATCTACAACTGATGCACATCTGTTTCAACCATGGTATTATGAACAACTTGCTGGCATGTACCAGCACCTTGAAAACCCTAATGCAGAAAAAGTTCTGCTCGAACAGTTTGCTTCCTGTCCCTATCCTGCAAGTGCAGTTAAAAACAAATTATTAAAAAGGCTGGATGAACTGCAGCATCCTGATCAACAATCCAAAAACAACAGCAAGCGCAAACTATTTAAACGCGATAAGCAAGAGCCCTTACCTTTTGACAGTACCGGCGCTGTCATAGATATTGCCGCCACTGGATTTACCGGAAAAAAAGAAGAAATCATTGAACTATCCGTTCTGCTTTTTACTTTCGATAAAGAAACCGGCCAGGTTCAGGAAACCATAGGCGAATACACTGGCCTGTGTGAACCCTCGGTTCCGATTAAACCTGCCGCAAGAAAAGTGCATGGAATCACGGCCAAAGAAGTGCAGGGGCAAACTTTGGATATAGCTCTCATCTATGAATTGCTTCAAAAGGCAGAATTCATCATCACGCACAATGCCAACTTCAAGCAGGGCTTGATTGAAAAACTTCTGCCTTATACCCAAACCAAGCAGTGGTTTTGCTCTATGAATGGTATTGATTGGCTGATAAAAGGGTCCAACAAAGACCTCCATGAATTGCTGTCAGAACGTGGGCTGGAAACAACCCCTCCTTATCGTTCTACGGAGGAATCCAGAGGCATTCTTCGTCTCTTATCCTGTAAAGGCTATAATGATATCCCTTATATGTATGAATTATTAAAGATTAAGCCCGCCATAGATACTTCCAAAAAACAAAAAGCATACGAATCACAAGATGAATCCAGCAAGAAACGCAAACAAAAATCCCGCCCAGGTTATTTTGCCGGGATTATTACAATGTTGCTTATCGTCATTATCCTTTACATGATCTTTATACGATAGAGCAGATTATTTTAAGGGGAACCCCCTCAAAATATTTTTTGGATAATTGATGCACAAAAAGCAACAAAAGCGTAATTTGTGTGGAACTTTCTTAATAGGAAAACGTCAAACATAGCATAACATCATTGATCGTATAAGCTACCTACAAGCAGTCATAGCAATAGAGGAGGTAATAATTTTGAGTAAACACGCGAAAGTAATGCTAGCCCCCAGCCGATATGTACAGGGAAGAGATGCCATTGAGCAAATCGGCCGACATGTCTCTTTGATGGGTAAAAAGGCACTTGTTATTGGTGGAAAAACAGGTCGTAACCCCTGCCCTTGAAAAGGTCATAGAAACCAATATTCTCCTCAGCGGCATTGGCTTTGAAAGCGGTGGCGTAGCCGGCGCCCACTCCCTCCAGGATGCCCTGAACAGCCTGGAAGAATGTCACGGGTTCTATCACGGAGAAAAAATTGGGTTCCTGACACTGGTTCAGCTCATTCTGGAAGAACGCCCCAAAGAAACCCTGCAAGAAGTTTTCGCATTCAACCAACAGGTTGGTCTGCCGCTTTGTTTTGAAGATTTGAACATGCAGGAGATTAGCTAGGAGCGTTTAATGGAAGCGATTGGCATTGCCTGCAAGCCAAAAGCAATAATCCACAACCATGCGTTCCCGATCACCAACGAACGTGTCTACGATGCCATGATCACTGTAGACGAGATGGGTAAACGTGTTAAACAGGGTCTCCCAATAGCATAAATAAAGAATCCTTAAACAGCAAACTCCCCGTGAGTTTGCTGTTTTTTTTGCTTCAAAAAGGGGGATGCTTTGTATTGTATTCCTATTCGAGAGGTGATATGATGCCCCCTGTTACACGAGGTGAATTTCATGTATTGCTGGCAATTGTGGCGTTTTTAAATCTGTTCGATCTATTGTCTACCCTGCAGTGGTGTAAAATCGCGGGGGTTTCTATCGAAATGAACCCATTGATGCTGGCCTTGTTAACTGTTCATCCAGTGGTCGGTGTGGCTTATAAAGCTTTCGCTGTCGCACTTTTTATCGCCCTGATGCTCATTAGCGCCCGCCATAACTACCTCCTCGCCTCCCGCGGAACGCTATTTACCGCCTGCCTGTACACTGCTTTATTCTTCTGGCACCTGGCCGGTCCCTTCTTATAGATTACAGGGACAAATTCACTTAGATTTTGGTGACCCCAGGCTATGGGATATTCAGGAAATGATGTATACTGATCATAAGGGGCGTGGTGATATGGCTGTTATGCAGGAACAAAAGGACATTTTTAAACGCATTTCGTTTGCTTCTGTCCGAAATATTGTTGGATTTGGTGTGGTTGTATGGGGCATTTCTTACCTGTCAGCAATGCCTGACATTAAAAAGCCAGCCCTTGTTCTGGCTGCCATTATTGTGTTAATTATGATTACTACCATGAATGCACTAATGATATTCACCTATTACACCATCAAAAGCATCCCAACTACCATGCAGGAAAAAGACGCCGGGATGAGTTTCCAGGACATCTACGGTTTCACCCTGGCTGGCATCACACTGCGTCTGGTTGAGGCAGGCGTATATATTTATTACATCGTGTATTTGTACAGATTATTTTTCGTTTAACCTCCAGGCACGGGGACGGTTTTTTTGCCTTCTTTTGCATTGGAACCACCGATGTCCCGAGGACACAACCACCGATGAAAATCGGTTAGGGGTCAGGGGTCAGGGGTCAGGGGTCAGGGGTCAGGCGGCAGAAGCTAGACGCTACGCGTCAAGCCTTCTCCTCACCCCTCACTCCTTACCCCTAACCAAAAACTCAGTGTCCCTTATCAGCGTTCATCAGCGAACATCAGCGTAAATCAGCGTTTTCACTTCGTATTTTCTAATTAACCCTCCATGGCCACAGGCCACAACCACCTATGAAAATAGGTAAGAGGGTTTGATGTAATGTGATACCAGGGGCTGAAGGCTTAAGAACGCTTGCGTCCGGTCTCATGTTTTACGTACGACTTGGATAGATGCTGCTCTGGGTTCCTGGGCAGGGAGAGCTGATTTTAAGCTTTCTCTATCGCCTTTACCCCCCTGCGCTAACCTTAAGCCTTCATCCCCGAGAATCATTAATAAGGTCCGCGTAAGTCCACTATAGTCTGCGGTAGTCCGCGTTAAATTCAACCTATTTTCATACTAATCACCCTTCTGTTCAGGATATATTATTTAATACCAATAATCACAATATTCCTCTCCTACCTCATCAGCATATCGAAGAATGCTCTCTGAATCAGGTTTGGATACTTCATCAAAATTCACCCCATAATTACAACGGGGACAGACCATTCGAAAGCCATCATAGGTTTCCTCATCCCCATGCACCAGTGCGAGAAGTACCTGAATAACGGTTGGACAGGTTTCTTCCCCGATAGAAAACTTGGCCGCCGTTTTAAGCGTCCAGTTGTATTCATTGGATTCTTTTTTGCATGCAGGACATTGAATTTTCAGTACTGCAGCTTGTGTCTTACGCATATCGACGTAACCTCCTGCTTCTTAACTTTTTATACCACAACTTTTGTACTATAATAAACTTACAACGTAAAATACGAAAAGAAAAGTTATTAGTCACATATTTTGTGATTTTTTATTGGAGGTGGTTTTGATTAGACAGGATAAAAGTGCTGAATTGATGATTTACTGTTCTTCCTGTGGAAACAGCTACAACGAATATAACTGGACATTGGAAACAGGCGCAATGTATTCGAAGAATAAAAATACCGTTCCAACCCTGCTTGATCTATTAATACAATGCCTTGCAGGCGATAAGGAAGTCCTGCAAACAGCCTTCGCCGTGTGCCCCAGCTGTCATGAAAAGGTGTTTCTTAGAAATATGCGCATGCCAACCGAAGAAGAAATTCGCGCGTACGCTGAAAAAGTGGGACAGGATTACAGAATTAACAGGTACTAATGAGTCAGGGGACGGTTCCCTGACTCATTTTCTCTGGTTAGGATGAGTCAAGGAACCGTCCCCTGACTCATCTATGAAATATAAAAAGCACACATGATTTAATAGTTATGTTTTTCTCCTTCAATCTTCAACGTGCGAATCAGAACTACTGCTGCTTCGCCACGGGCAATCGGATGCGCAGCATTAAAATGTACGCCATCTCCCCTGATAATACCAAGTCCCCATGTCAGCGCAGCGTATCCCTTCATATCGGCAGCCAATCCCGCGTAATCCTGATAAGGTGCCTGCAAGGCTTCACCAGACATCCGGGTAATAAAGTCTATATCCAGCCAGCGAATCATCATTTGGGCAAGCAAATCGCGGGTAACGATGGTTTCCGGTTTTTGCCCTTCCTCAATCCAGTGTCTGCGCACAGCTTCTTTCATAACCTCATCATCGCTGCTTCTTTCAGATCTGTAGTAATCATTCTCAACACCCAGCATCGCCCTTAGCAGTGTTACCAGCTTAATCTCTTCCTGCGGATGAAAGGCTGTTTTATACTCACACAGGATTCCCGCCTGCCCTAATAGTGATATTTCCTTTTCCGCAAAATGCCCGGCAATATCACCGAAAACACATGGGTGTTGTTGTTCTGCGACAGGTTTACCATCCCATCCTAGTTTATCACCTGATATCGCATCAATCATTTGAACTTGCCGCTGGGGTGGAACCGCCTGCGGACTATAGACCAATTTCAATTCTGCAGCATCCCTTGCTCTTATCTCTTTGTCACCATACCAGGGTGTAAAATGCAGGGTCATAGGCTGCTCTGTTAAATAGATTTCATTAGCCTTCTCCTGCCCTAACACCTTATCTGCTGATGGGAAAGCAACATCTGTCCAGTTCAGGTTATAGGATACAATCTTTTTACTGCTGCTATCCACATTAATTGAAATCCCATTACCATGACATGGAATACCATTGACCAATCGTGTAAAGTAAAAACGCCATTGAGAAGGAATTTCTTCGTCTTTTAAAACATCATAGATTTTCTCTATCCCCATTGTTTCTAACTCCACCTGATCCTTTTTGTCAGGTTGAATACGTCCAAGGAAATTCAATGCTATCTTCTCCGCATCCTTTCGCTGAAGTTTAACACCCTTATTATCCTTTTCCGGTGAATAAAGAGAAAAACTAAGGATTTCACCTGTTACGGCATTAACCCGCGCATAAAAACTGCCATAAGAATTGGATTTAGAGTTCGTATCCCAGTTCAAACTCCACATCCTTTGCTCGGGGTACTGGTAATCCGGATTCAGACTGCTGCCTGATAATTTCATTTCTTCAGGTATAGATACCCACTTCTTTACAACAGCAACTGCCTGTTCCTGGGAGATCAGGTTAAGGGTCTGTTCAATTTCTTTTAATTCCTGGGGACTTATAGCATTCTGTGATTCACCCATACCTCCCATCATTGCTTCTTTGTCATTGCTATATCTCATTTCATTTTCATTAATTAATGGTTCCCCGGTAAATGCATCAATCAAGCCATTTGATTGATGATGAAGTCGATAAACAAGTTTGGGCAGTTCCTTTTCACCGTCTTCTGATTTTATTCTTCTATTGGGCAGAAGATATTCTAATCTTAGCATTTCATTATTAATAAAAGCGTCACAGGCCTGTTTTTCAGAAATAGTCCCTTCTGCCGACGGCAGTTTCTCATCTGACCAGGACTGATTGTAACTCACAATCTCTCCAGTCATATAATCTATGCCCATTGTAACACCATCATTCTCAACCGGGATATCACCGGCAACCCTCTGCCAGTGGATGGTATACCTGCCCCCGCCCCATCTATGCAAAGGAATAACTTCTTCATTTGGACGAATCTTCAAATCACATACCCGATCTGGAATGATTTCGGTAAGAAGTTTCATTCCTATCTCGGTAGCCTGTTCCCGGGATATAGCTGGTATATCAGCACCCGACCTTTCTTCCTTCCAGCTGTTTATTGATGTTATGATTCCTGTTTGAGTATCCACATCTGCGTTGAATGAGCCGTCACGCCGTTCCTCGGCACTCCATCTTAGAGACCATCCCTGCTGATTGTTCCTTTCCCAAAAACTGGAGGTAAATTCAGTGTACTCCTCCGGAATAGTAAAATGCTCCTTCACTTCCTGAATCGCCTGTTCAAGGGAGATTTCACCCGTATTAGGTGCCCCCAGTACACTCGTCGGGACAATGCTCACCATGAGCAGGATACTCAGAATTCCGCTGATAATCCGCCTGGACACTTTGCGCATAATGTCACCTTCCTATCTTTTGTTGTTTATAAATACGACCCTTTCATTCCTTACTATCCTTTTTACGTTAAATAAAGGAATAAACTTTCACCTTACTTATGAAAAAACCTGTCCCCTTGTCCCAAACAGCAGTTGGGCACATCTGCAAATTCAGGTTGATCTTACTGAGCATAAAAACCTATTGAATTTTTTAAATAGTTGTGCTAAAACTAGCATATAATAAGAGCATAATTAAGTCGTAATTTTGCACGGGGGTGATTGATGATGATAATTAAACCTACAACTGCATTGAGGACAGAGCTTGGTGAAATAACAAGAATATGTAAAGAAAAGTCCGAGCCTGTTTATTTGACCAAAAATGGTGAAGGCGAATTGGTTGTAATGAGCATTGCTGCGTTTGAGCGCAGAGAAGCAACGCTTAACCTAAGAGCCAAACTGTTAGAGGCTGAACAGCAACGTCTTAGTGGCTCCCCAACCTACACAACAGATGATGTAAGAAAATACATCAGAGGTCTGGAAAATGAGCAAGTATAAAATTAAAATATTACAGATTGCTCGCGAGGACATTGGGGAAATATACTTTTACATTGCAGCAGACAGTCCTAAATCGGCCCTTACAATGACTGACAAGATTATTGATAAAATTGATACGCTTGCTAAGTTCCCATTCATTGGTAAAATCGTACCAGATAATGAGTTGGCAAAACAGGAATACCGTATGCTGATTATCAACGGCTACATCGCTTTTTATAAGGTAATTAATGACGAGGTGGTAGTGTACAGAGTGCTTTATGGAATGCGAGATTATCCTGGATTACTTTAATAATGCCTTTTTTGGGGGACAAGGGGACACTCAATTTGTTCCCTTGTCCTTATTTGGCATGAACGCAAACAAAACGAATTTCCCCGTGTTTCCTCTGGTTGAAATTCCCACTAGACTTGTGACTATACATCGATTATGTTAATAATAATGAGTAATAATTTCCAAACTGGTGAAAGAAATAGTTGAACTTCGATACGTTAAGTAATAAACGTTTAGATGAACACTTACTCTTGAAATCTATACCCGGTACATACTGGTTACATGGATTAAATAATTTTAGGAGGCATGATTATTAATGAAAGCAAAACTCAGTATCTTAACCATGTTGCTGCTGATGTTAATGGCAACACCTGCTCTGGGCGCCGTAAACTTCGATGTAAACGGCCGTAACTATGACCCTGCTACGACGCCTGTTCTGGAACAGGGAATCACCAGTGGTTCTGCCCAGATGTTAGCCAGAACCCTGGGAGCATCGTTAACCCTGGATGAAGACTCCATTACCCTGACTGAAAATGAAAACACACTCCAAATGACGGTGGGAAATCAAACCGCAAAGTTTAATGGAGAAGAACGTACGATGCCCCGGGCCCCTGAAAGAGTGGCTGATGGTGTATTGCTGCCTGTCCGCTTTGTTTATGAAAGCTTCGGTGCCACCGTTGACTGGGTTGGCGAAGAACAAACCGTTACAGTTAGCTATGAAGAGACACGCAATAACATGACCGCGGAGCAAATGCTGGCCGAGTCGTCACGCCTGATGCAGAAAGCTAACACCTATAAAATGGATGTAGACATCAATGCTGATACACATATGGATATGCAATCAGCAGAAGAAACAGAAGCCATGGCTACAAACATGACTGGCACCTTGCAGGCGTCTGTTCAGTATAATCCTATTCTCATGTACATGGTTCAAAACATGAATATAACCATGCCTGAACTAGCCGATGAACCACAGGAAATTCAAACTCAAACAGTAATCAACGAAAATGGTTTCTTCATGACCATGCCTGAAATAGGTTGGGTCAAGATGGAAATCCCCGGTATGGATTTGAATGCCCTCATGAAACAGTCTATGGCACAGGACCCGCTTGCTTCCATTCAACAGATGAAAGACACGGGCATGGCTGTATCCTTTGCAAACGACGAAGAACGTGACGGCCAGAAGTACTGGGTCATCGATGTAACCATGGGCGCAGATTCGCTGCAGCAATATATTGAATCTATGGGGCAGGTCCCCGGTTTGGACCAGAGTATTGCTGATATGTACAAGGATCTGAACCTGGATATGAAGTATACCACCTGGATCAATCAAAAGACACTGTACACTGATGTTATGGATCTTACTGCACGCTATTCCTTTGGCATGGACGTACCTGTAGAAGAAACCACCGGCCATCTGGACATGGACATTGATATGAATGCCATTTACTCCCTCTATGATTTCGGCGCTTCCTTTGATGTCCCCGATGTAAGCAACGCCAGAGCCTTTGACGAAGTCATGCAGGAAGAAATAGAGGAATAAAAGTAACTAGGCCCGATGAGACAAAATGAAACGTCCGAGACCACTGAAAAAGTCAGTCTGGGTGCAGGGGTATGCATAAATATACTTGCGCCCAGTCTCCGCATGGACAACATCAACTGCTTGTCGATTGGCTCCAGGGGGACCGGGCAAATTCACATCCATGTTCAACTGCCCTCTCGCGACGTCCGTGTCGCTCGCCCCCTTCCGCCAATCGCCTTCGCAGGATGTTGTTACCATGCTCCGACAAACGGTCGCCAGTATATTTATGCATACCCCAGTGAAATTTAGCTACTTTTTCAGTGGTCTCGAAACGTCCCCGTGTCTCACAGACCGATTATAAACATACGGCTGACGGGCAGGGTGCAAACGAGAATAAGGCGTATCGCCGTTGAAGCGATACGCCTTGTTCGTTCCTCAGCCAGAAAGAGCAAAAAACGTCAATATGCACAACAATATTCACTTATATCAGTCCAATCGCGGCTTGCAACGTCCTTTTGAGCCCTGCATTTTGTGCATAATAACCACAGGCTTTTGTCTCTCTCCCAACCACCTTTTTCAAACACGCTTTCGACGTTAATCAGTCTGTCGTCACGTCAACCGGTATACCGTTCAACATCCTCCTTGTCAAACAACATTTGGCTCACAAATTTTATAACTTATAGTATAATATTGTTTGTAAAGACAGAGCTGAGCGCAGTTTGAAAGAGGGTGTTTGTTTGAAAATAAAAAAGTATAATACAAAAAGCTTATATTTCACCCAACGGCTGCTGCAGAAGTTGGACGGCATTCGGAACCATCCCCTCACCATTGTCGAAGCCCCGATGGGCTATGGCAAAACCACCGCTGTCAAAGAATATTTAGCAAAATCAGATGTTACAGTTCTTTGGCTGAATGTATATAATGATTCCACCGAAGCCTTTTGGGAAGGCTTTACCTCTCTGCTGGGCAGGCTTGACAGCGGGCTTTCCGAAAGCCTGTCGAAGCTGGGTGTTCCCGACGATGCCATATTGCTGTGGAAAGCGCTTAAGCTAATCGAAGATATGGATATCCCCTCGAAAACCGCTATCGTGATCGACGATTATCACCTGATCGACAGCCCGGATATCAATAAATTCATTGAAACGCTTGCCGAAAACACAGTGGAAAATCTTCATATCGTTCTCAATGTCCGTTATTCTCGTTTTGAAAGACTGGAAGAATTTTCACTGAAGAGGCTCTTGCTTCATATCACAAAAGACCCCTTTGAACTGGCTCCGGACGAGATAATTGCATATTATAAAGCCTGCGTAATCACGTTGACCGGAGAGCAGGCTCAACAGCTTTATGAGATGACCGAGGGATGGATCAGCGCCTTGTATCTGCTGATGCTGGAATATACCGAGCAGGGCAGCTTTACGCCGGAGACAAATATATACGCGCTGATCGAAAAAGCCGTTTACCTGCCGCTTTCCGATGAAATTAAAGAATTTATCGTCTCAATGTGTATTTTCGACAGTTTCACGCTGCAACAGGCCGAATATATGTGGGGAAATAATAGCGTAGCTGGGTTTCTTGCATCGCTCACCGGCAGCAACTCTTTTATTTATTTCGAGAGAAGCACAAAAGCCTATCATTTCCACAGCATTTTTACAGGACTTCTGAAAGAAGTGCTGGAAGGCAAAGAAAAGCGCTATAGAAATAATCTGTATCAAAAAGCGGCACAGTGGTATATAGAAAACCGTGACTACATGAATGCCAGCCGTTATTTCTATGAGTGCGGAAACTTTGACGGTATCCTCCTGGCTTTGGAACTGGATCAATCAAATAATTTTACCTCAGCAGAACAAGAATTGCTGAAAAAATATATGGCGGAATGTCCGCAAGAGATTAAAATACACCATCCCTATGCACAGCTCATCTATGCGATGAATCTGTTTGTTCATGGAGAGCTAACGCTGTTTCATAAAACATGCAGCGAAATCAGCATTTTTTTATCAAAAGATGCAAAGATGAACCAAGCTATGCGAAACCGGATTTTAGGGGAGCTTGAGCTTATGCTCAGCTTCTCTGAATTCAACGACCTAAAAAAAATGTCGATACATCACAGGAAAGCCTGGGAGTTGCTCAATCAGCCGACATCGATTTATAATACGGAAGCCATATGGACGTTCGGTTCTCCGTCTGTATTATCCCTTTATTACAGGGAAAGCAGTAAGCTTCAGGAACATATAAAAGATATCAAAGAATCGATGCCCTATTATTACCTCCTGACAAACGGGCATGGTTCAGGCGCGGAATATGCGATGGAAGCTGAGAGCCTTTTCAATCAAGGCGACCTTGAAAATGCTGAAATTTCGGCGCAAAAGGCTATGCTCAAGGCACAGTCTGGGAATGATGATAATATAGTCTTTTGTGTATTATATTTGCGGACACTCATTGCTTTTATGAAAGGCGATCTACCCGCAGTGATGGATTTGATTCATCAAATTCACGAAACAGAGACCATAAGAAATGAATATTACTTTATTCATATGGCGGAAATTTGCGAAGGCAACATCTATGCCTATCTTGATCAAAAGGATAAAATTCCGGAAAGATTGCTGGATGTTGACCTTTGCAATTCCGGACGGCTAAGCTTTCCCGCGCTCGCTTTTTTCAATATCATGTACGGCAGGATACTTTTAATCAAAGGAGAATATTTAAAGCTTATCGGCAGCGCAGAGCATTTTATAAACATATCCTCGGTTCATCACAACCTGCTTGGATACATATATACATACATTTACCTTGCGGCGGCATACCGAAAAATATTCCGGGAGGATGATGCGCTGAATAGCCTGAAAAAAGCACTGGACATCGCCATGCCGGACAGGCAGTACATGCTTTTTGTTGAAAACTGCGATTATATCGAACCTCTGCTTCACAGCCTCTCTCGACAAGGATTGTACCGAGAGGAAATCGAAAAAATCCTAGAGCTTTACAAAACATACGCAAAATCAAAAGCGGCTTTCATCCGCACGTATTTTACCGGTGACAAGCCGAAGCTCACGGAAAGAGAGACGGAGACCGCCCGATTGGCCGTTTCGGGCCTAACGAACCAGGAAATTGCGGAAAAGCTTTTCATATCGCCAAACACGGTGAAAGCTACGCTGAAATCCATCTATGTAAAGGGCTCCATTCATAATAGGGTTCAACTGAAACAGTATGTGGATGTCCTCTCGGAGAGCAAAAAAACTAAAATTTAAGCGAAGAACTACCCGAACGGGTAGTACACAGTCAATAATAACCACTGTAAAATATACAGTGGTTATTATTATTATAAGGAGAAATTTTATGACAGAGATAAAAGAAGTCCATCCGAAGGCTGACTACAAACTTGAGGTGGAATTGACGAACGGCAGCAGCGTCATTCTCAATTTACAGCCAAAGCTAAATACGATTCGTTTCGGTATACTGCGTGATACAGAAATTTTTAACCGCGTCGAGACGGACGGCACCGTTATCAACTGGGATAAAAAGGTTGAGTTATCGGTCAGCGAATTGTTTGACCTTATTAAGAAATAAAATACCAAAGAAAGAAGGTTCAGAAGTATGTTAAAGTCAAAAACAATCAAGACGAGGAAAATTATCTCGATCGCATTAACTTTATTCATGGTCATCGTGCTGCTTCCGCAATGCACTCTTCCTGCGCAGGCTTCGGAAAGTTATAGCTTTGACCTGTATCACGGAAACATATCCATAACATCGGATACCGTAACCTATTACGATTCATCAGGCGAACAATCACAGGCATTTTCATCCGGTACTGAGCTTGTCATAACACAGACGGAAAGCGATACGGCTTCAACTGCCAACGCCATATCAGTGAACGGCGGAACGGCAGTAATCAACATCATACTTTCCGGCGTAAATATCAGAAGCAGCGGATGTGCCTTAGAGCTTCAGGGCACTTCAAATGTTAACCTGACACTTGCTGATGGTACCACAAACGTGCTGAAAAGCGGCTCTGTATATGCCGGCCTGCAGGTTCCGGCTAATACTGCCATAACCATAGATGGCAGCGGCATACTCAGCACGGACGGAGGTACAAATGCCGCCGGGATTGGCGGTTACGGCGGCTACAACAGTTGTAGCACCCAAGGCGGTAATGGCGGTAATGGCAGTCTAATCACCATCAACAGCGGAACAATAACAGCTAACGGTAATATTGGCGGTGGCTATGGCGGTAGCGGTCGCAATGGCTCCATTGCTGGCTTTAACGGCGCTAATGGCGGTAACGGCAGCTGTGAAATTACAGGCGGTTCGTTTTATGTGGATATTAGTAAGCTTGCCTCAACGCCTACAAACGGGAGCAATACGGTGTATCTGACTACTGTTGGGTTTGACAGTGTTGCCACAGAAGGTTCTGTGTTTTCGCTGACAATGGATGCAGCCTATGCATACGGAACCCATGATATGCTGACTGACGCAAACGGAGAACTATACATCTGGCTGCCCGACGGAACTAAAACAACAGAAGCACAAACTGTGGCAGGAAATTATTCCGGTTCAATTTTAACCACAACAGACATCACCACATCCCTTGGTACATTATCCAAGGTTGAAGATTCGGAAAAACCAATAATCACCAGTGTCACGCCCAACGAAGACAATGCACCGTTGAACAGTGAAATATCCATTACCTTCAGCGAACCAATGAATACATCAGTGTCGGGAGCCATATCTCTTGACAGCGGCGTTACAACGCTGACCGGAGGTGCCTGGTCAAACTTTAACCAAACTTACACTGTTTCTTATTCCGGTCTGTCGAACAACACGACATACACCATCGGCATTTCCGGGTATACTGATTCATCCAGTAATATAATGGATGAAGATATCACCCACAGCTTCAGGACAATGTCAAGTTGCGGTAACGGCGCATACCTCATCGCCTCGGACAGTGATTCGGCATACACTGACAGTTATACAAACGAGGGCCTTTTGAATCTGACAGTGAATGAAGGTGTTTCAGGATTAACTTATTTCAGCGTGAATGTCTCAGCGGTTACAGGACATGCGAGCAGCGAAGTTTGTCTGTTTGTACATGTTAGAAACAGCGTACAGGTCGGAATCATGGCATTCAAAGGTGATTTTGAAAGTGGCGGCAACCCATGTGCGGCCTTCAATGTTCAGACAGGCGATGTGATAGAAGTATACATTGTGGATGAGCTTACCAATGATGCAAGTTCCAATCCCACTGTGCTTTAGAAGTGGTTGAGGTGTAATGATGATTAAAAAAGTGAAAAAAACAACCGTCTTCGCACTTTCCACGCTGCTGCTTTTGCAAATGTTCATGCTCTCAGCTTTTGCGTCGGATGTAAGCATCACACTGAGTGCGGAAAGCGGCTATAAGGGTGACAACATTACTATATCGGGTACCTATGGTACAGCAAATGCCGGTAATAATTGTTATCACCCCAACGATCTGCAGACCTACACGTAACAAAACTCTTGACGAGATCTCCAACATTATCAACTCCTCATCTGTCAACAAACAGCTTTTCATTTTGGCCATCGATACTTTATAATTCAGTAACTCAACGTGTAAATTATACCATATGGTTAATATTCTGGTTTTTATACCGTTTTGAAGCGATAATTAAACAGAAATAGAAAAAACGCCGGATGGACTAATAAGTCTATTCAGCGCGTTTTTAGCAGACTAAGCGTAAATTGCTTTTATTCAATTGCTTGGTGATCTATATCAGAAGTAGATCATACTGATATCGGCCTAAAATGCCCTTATTATGGTTCTAATAAACACCTGGGGTGGACAAACTGTTTTACCTGGTCAAAAAAATAATACCTACCACCTTTACCGTTCGGCAGCGAGCACTACTATTCGAATATCTTTGAAGAAAGCCCCAGTGACAAAAGGACCGACCCCTTGCCACTCCGTTCACCTGGCCCGCAATATATTTTTATCAATACAGAACTGTTTCAGGAAACTTCGCTCCTGACCGTTGTCAAAACGCACGTTCAGGACATCTTCTTGTTCCAAGGTAATCACGCCTTCTCCAAACTGCTTATGAATGACCACCAGTCCGACGCCAAAATCATCCGCCTCCGTTAGTTCTTTCACCGTTGGGTCCTTATCAACTAACAATCGTTGTACTTCCCGGACAAACATGGATACAGTCGCATACTGCCTAAGATAGTAATTGGGAACACAAAGAGTTACATCATGTTTCGCTCGGGTCATTCCGACATAAAAGAGGCGCCGTTCTTCTTCCAGGGCAGACTGCTTCGTTGCAGAATTCTCCACTGCCTGTCGATCTGGGATGATCCCTTCAACAAGGTCCACGAGATATACCTGCTCCCATTCTAGTCCTTTGGCAGAGTGGATGGTGGAGAGTGTTACGGCATTGGTATTTTTGTTTTTAGCTGAACGCTTGATTAAGGTTTCTAGATGGACTAGGCGGTGGGCGAAGTCCGGCAGGTTTTTTTCCTGTGCCGCAATGTTCTCCAGAATTCCCAGAATACTTTCCATGTATTCCTTGGCAAACCCTAATTGCTCACAAACTCTGCCTATGACCTCGTCATAATTCATCGTAGACCGAATATACCGAATAGCCTGAAACGGAGCTAGTGTATTCAAGTAATGGAATTGTTGATTTAACGCCAAATAATCCTTGCGCCGCTTATCGGGAAGATCGGCCGTTTCCGCTAATATCTCTAATATAGGGCGCTCAATCTGTATCCCTTGCAGGTATTCCAGTTGAGTCTTGTTTACGTATACGTCCAACTTGGTCCAGATTTTTTCAAATACTCTAAGGCTTTTGTCATTATAAGAGAAGCGCATATAGTTAAGAACATCTTTTATCGTCCAATGCTGAAAAAAACGTTCTTTACTGGATTCCCGCAGGTAAAAAGGTATCCCGCCGAGATCTAGTTCCTGAACCAGACTTATGGCGGATAGGTTGTTACGGAAAAGCAAGGCCACATCGGAAAAACGGTCCGTCTTTTGCAGTTCTTCCCGAATAAATCCGGTCTGCTCCCCAACATTTTTGAATTGCTTGATGCGCAGTGCTTCCCCGTCAGCATTGCTGGTCATCATTGCTTTATCAAAGCGCCCTTGATTTTTCCTGATAAATCGGCACGCCACGTCAACAATTTGCGGAGTGGAACGGAAATTTTCTTCCATCCGGTAAACCTGTGCCTGGTCATAGACGGTTGGAAAATCCAACAGATACTGTGGCTCAGCGGCTCGGAAGCCGAAAATGCTTTGATCGTCGTCACCCACAACAAAGATATTTTCTTGCGGCCTGGCGATCAACTCAATGAGCTTATGCTGCAGCAAGGATGTATCCTGACTTTCATCAGTAAGGATGTAATCCGTCTGCTCCCGAAATGTTTCAAGCAACCATGGATTTTCCAGAAGTCCTTGGTAAGCCAGCACTAGCATATCATCAAAATCAATGAGCCGGGGTTGGTTCTCACGTTTATACTCTTCGTAGGCTTGATAAATCTTTACAAAATTAGCAGTGTGAGGATTAGCTAGATCATCCGGTCCACAGAGCCTGTTTTTAACATAGCAAATCGTATTTTGCAGTTCATCTAATTGTTCTTCGGTAGGAAGTGCGAAGTTTACTTGTTTGTATAAACCTCGCAGCACCCTGTTTTTACTCTCCGCTCCTGTTTGCTCTTCCATTAACCGATAGCGGATGCCCTGGTGTTTAAAATACTCACGGACCACTGTATAGGCAAAACTATGTATCGTGGAAAAATGCACCTGGCCTTTGATTCGATCCCTGAAGTTCTGGGCAAAACGTTCCCGCATTTCTTTGGCCGCCGCCCGACTAAAGGTCAAGCAGAGGATACGCTCCGGCACCGCTCCCCTGACCAGGATCAAATAGGCAATGCGTATCGTGAGTACCGTGGTTTTTCCCGCTCCCGGGACAGCCAATAGCAAAAGCGGTCCTTGATCATGAAGTATCGCCCTCTTCTGGTCCTCGGTGAGGTTAAGATTCTTTTCTTTTATCCAGGCAAAAAACTGCTGATCATTCATTTGATTTGCCTTCACTATCTGTCTTATCATGTTTCATCTCATCTTCCCGGTATTTATATTCATTATCTCGCTTCATTGCTGTACTCCCTATGCTTTTTGGTCCGGTATTCTTTTTACTATTATATCTAAACCAATACAAAAGAACAAAGGGGTCAGGCCGGCTTTTGCCACTTGTTCCTGTCTTGTATGCAAGAAGGCATCATAAGAGAAGTAAGCCATTTCTGGAGACGTTTTTCCAACCACTACAATAGCCTAACATTGTTCTAGGTGAGACAAAATAAAGCGTCCCCGTTGTCTTGGAAAACAGAGCTTTTCCGGGCCATTTTCTATGGGTTAATTTACTCCGATTCACGAATGTATTGATGCAATTCTTCCTTACGTGGCATACGACCGGAGATCTTTACTTGCCCGTCAATCACCAGCGCCGGGGTGGTCATGACCTTGTAAGACATAATCTTTTTCATGTCCTTCACCTTGGATACATCAGCTGCAACATCCAATTCTGCCAGTGCATTGTATACATCCTTTTCAAGCTGCTTGCATTTCGGACATCCAGTTCCTAACACTTCAATCTTCATTCAAACTACCTCCTAACAAAATTTAAATCAGAAACAACCCATACATCCACCCCGTAAGGGTTGCCATTAGAACCACCAGGACAAAATAGGCTGCGGTTCGTTTCAGACCCATGATCTGATTGACAACCAATAGATTCGGAATACTAACCGCCGGACCTGCTAAGAGCAGTGCCAGTGCAGGTCCCTCATTCATCCCCAGATCCATCAACCCTTTTACAATCGGTACCTCGGTCAATGTGGAAAAGTAGAACAGCGCACCAACCAGAGAGGCCGCCAGATTCGCTCCCAGTGTATTATCCCCCACATACCTGGAGATCCATTCCGGCGGAATAACGGCCGTCACCATCCCCACCACGAAAACACCAATCAACAAAGTAGGAACAACAATCTTCACCAGAGACCACGTCTCAGACATCCATGACTCAAACTCACCCTTCACAAAATAGTGATGTACCATAATCGCCAGTGAATTAATCAGACTGATATCTATCGCAATCTTGATCCATGGGGTCAGTTTACTGGTACTTACAATCAGAACAGCGACCATCACACCAAAAAACAAAACCAAAAAGGCACCGGGCTTTTCGCTGTTCTCTTCCGGTAGATGTTCGATCTCACCCAGACGCTTGCTCTCCTCTTTCCGAAAGAGCACAGACATAATAATACCGATAACAATTGAGAATAAGATGGCCCCAACGCCTCGGGCAACACCCATCTGCCAGCCAATCGCAGCACCAGTCAGCGAAATGGCCAGAATGTTGATAGCCGGACCGGAATATAGGAAGGTAATCGCCGGTCCCAACCCGGCTCCCAGATTATAAATCCCTGCAAAAAGCGGCAGAACCGTGCACGAGCAGACAGCCAGAAGCATGCCCGAAACCGATGCAACTCCATACGCCACCCAGCGTTTCGCCTGCACTCCAAAGTATTTAATCACAGCCCCTTTTGTCACCAGCACCGCCATCGCACCCGCGATAAAAAACGCCGGCACCAAACAGGTGATCACATGGGCAGAAAGATAGTTGAGCAGCTCTTGAACCCCACCGTTTAACATATTTAAAACAAAAGACACGTTGGTTCACTCCATTCGCTTACAATATAATGTCAGATATATCGGTGCATTGTTTTCTCTCGCAACTTTTTCCATCCAGATTAGAAAGACGAATATTAATCTGTTCAAAACCTTCCAATTCATCCAGAGGCTTGTCCATAAAATCATTAAACGCTTCGATAATCTTCGTGAATTGCCCCCTATCAAAGCTACAAATCCGCTTCTGCGCCTCTCGGCGCTCGCTTACCAATCCGGCCTGTTTTAATACCTTCAAATGCTGTGAAACCCTGGGTTGACTGATCTGTAACACTTCCTCCAGGTCACACACGCATAAATCCTGCGCCGCCAGCAACCGCAAAATCTTTAACCGAGTCGGTTCCCCGATTGCCTTAAATACAGTTTCAAACATATTCGTCATCCTCTCATAAAAGTATTTCCTTATATAAGTATACGTTTATATTAATGATTGTTTATTGATCAGTCAATAGGTTCCTGCCAAACTTTTTCAAAACTTTGTGAAATAAACTGATCCAAAATAAAATAGATCAAGCAATTTATTACCTACAGCTTTTATATGATAAAATTAATCGTTAGAAGTACATTTTTCAAAAGGAGTGGTCTGCCATAGATCAGGCAATTATTAAAAGAATCTCACAGGAAGCCAGCATACCGCTAAAGAAAGTACAGAGCACTGTATCTCTGCTGGATGATGATAAAACAATCCCCTTTATTGCCCGTTATAGAAAGGAAATGACAGGGGAACTGGACGAAGTCCAAATTCGGCAAATCGATGAGTTACTGGGGTACTACCGTAACCTGGAACAAAAAAAAGAGGATATTCTTCGCACCATCGACGAGCAAGGGAAATTGACTGATGACTTACGCACACAAATCAACGCAACGTCTAAACTATCAGAATTAGAAGATCTCTATCGGCCCTACCGCCCTAAACGCAAGACACGAGCCTCCATGGCGAGAGAAAAAGGCTTACAGGGATTGGCTGACTTTCTCCTGGAGGTTCAGGATGAAGACCCTTGTAAACAGGAGGCCCTGCAATATTTTAACGACGTTGTTCTAACCGTAGAAGATGCTCTTCATGGTGCACAGGACATTCTGGCTGAACAGATTGCAGATGATCCTAACGTACGAAAACACGTCCGCAATTATACCCGCAGATTCGGCAGTCTGGTAAGTCATGCAAAAGACGCCGAGAAGGATTCAGTCTATACCATGTACTATGCGTATCAGGAACCGGTCAGCAAAATCCCCGCTCACCGCATTCTGGCCATTAATCGTGGAGAAAAGGAAACCTTTATTAAAACAGGAATCGAGGTTCAATCAGAATCCATCGTTGGCTGGATGAACCGGCAGTTTGCTAAAAATGAGCCCCCCTCCGACCTTATCACAGCAGTCATTCAGGATGCCTATAAACGTCTGCTGCAGCCAGCGGTGGAACGGGATCTGCGAAACGAATTGACAGAAAAAGCAGAGGATCAGGCCCTGCAGGTGTTCAGCAAAAATCTGCGTTCCCTTCTCCTGCAGGCACCGGTCAAAGGAAAACGAATGCTGGGGATAGATCCAGCGTACCGAACCGGATGCAAATGGGCTGTGGTAGACACAACCGGAAAGATGATAGAAATCGGCGTGTTCTATCCCACCCCACCCAGGTCTGATATCGCGGGCGCATTAAAAACAATGGACCGACTGGTAAAGCAGTATGAAATAAACGCCATTGTCATAGGAAATGGCACAGGCTCCAGAGAAACGGAACAATTTGTGGCCGACTTTATTCAGGAAACAGGTTTGGCTAATCTGGCCTACACCATCGCCAGTGAGGCTGGTGCCAGCGTATATTCAGCTTCCAAGCTTGCTGCAGAGGAATTCCCACAATTAGACGTAGCAGAACGAAGTGCCATTTCCATTGCCCGACGTGTACAGGACCCTCTGGCGGAACTTGTAAAGATTGAACCCAAAAGCTGTGGTGTGGGACAATATCAACACGATATCGCTGCCAAACGATTGGACGAAAATCTAAGCGCGGTGGTGGAATCAGCGGTTAACTATGTAGGGGTCGATGTAAACACTGCCTCCCCTTCTCTGCTCAAATATGTCGCCGGCATTAACGGCACGGTAGCAACAAATGTGGTCAAATACCGGGACGAAATAGGAGGCTTTGAAAACCGCAGACAGTTGCTCAAGGTACCCAAACTGGGTCCCAAAACCTATGAACAGGCTATCGGTTTCCTGCGAATTGCCAGCGGCAAAAACCAGCTAGATGCAACCCCTATCCATCCTGAATCCTACCCACTTACCCAGGCGCTGTTGAATTATGTAGGAGGGAATCTGGATCAAATCGGTACCGAAGCACTAAACCAGCAGCTAATAGATCTGGATATTCATCAGGTGGCCCAGGCCCTGGAAGCAGGTGTACCAACCCTTAGAGATATCATAGACGCCCTGTTGCGTCCCGGCAGAGACCCACGCGAGGACTTGCCACCTGCGGTTTTCCGCAAAGACGTCTTAAGCATTGAAGACCTCCAGACCGGCATGGAGTTTCAGGGTGTGGTTCGCAACGTGGTGGATTTCGGTGCCTTTGTCGACATTGGTGTGAAAGTCGATGGACTGGTACACATCTCGCAGATGTCAGCCAACCGCATCAAACATCCAATGGAAGTGATTAGCCTGGGAGATATTGTTCAAGTATGGGTACTTTCCGTTGATGTTAAACACAAGCGCATCGCGCTCACTATGGTACAAGAAAAGTAAGGTCTGTGTTTTATGATTGATTAGTACGAAAATAGGAACTTTAATAGACGCACCCTAACGGGTACCACCGATGTTCCCTACGGTCACTATTAAAGACGCAGACTACGCGGACTTATTGGACTTGCGCGGATTTTTTCGTAAGGGGTCAGGGGTGAGAAGTAAGGGCAATGCCTAGCTTCTGCCGCCTGACCCCTCACTCCTCACTCCTGACTCCTCACCAATTTTAATCAGCGGTTGTGGCAAATATCATCTCTTCCTTCGTCTTTTTCCCAGATTAAATCAAAAACAAAGAAGGTAATTTTTAGACAATTACGAATATTATTTATTAATATCCTTTTTTTGGGTGGGAATAGAATGAAAATCAGTGAAGTACCCAATAAGTATTTGGCATTGATTGAAACCATATTGAGTGAATTTGATGGCGCTCTCATTATCGATGAACAGGGCATTATTCGTGTGTTTACAGATTATTATGCTCGTGAAACCGGATTTTGCAAGGAAGAAGTCCTGGGCAAACGGGTGGATGAAATCTTTCCAACAACGAGAATGCTAGAGGTGTTAAACAGCGGTAAACCAATTATCGCAGATGTGTGGGAATTAGGTGGAAAGATGCAGATCGTATCGAGGGTTCCAATTATCTCACAGGGAAAGATTATTGGAGCAGCAGGATTTAATATTTTTCGATATATGGATGATGCACGTGGTTTCGCTGATCGTATCAGCAAGATGTTTGCCGAGTTAGAGTATCACAAAGAACAGGTAAAACGTTTGTCTGCAGCAAAATACTCAATGGCATCCATTATCGGGACCAGCGACGGAATTATGGAATCCAAAGAACGAGTCTTGCGTGTGGCATCTTCCTCAATCCCTGTAACGATTTATGGTGAAACGGGTACGGGAAAAGAACTTTTTGCCCATGCAGTACACCAGGAAAGCACCCGAAAAGAGTATCCATTTATACGTGTGAACTGTGCAGCAATTCCAGATAATCTGGTAGAAAGCGAACTATTTGGTTACGAAGATGGCGCCTTTACCGGCGCTCGCAAAAACGGGAAACCAGGCAAATTTGAACTCGCCCATCGTGGCAGCATTCTCCTCGATGAGGTGTCAGATCTCCCCTATGCCTCTCAGGCAAGATTATTACGTGTTCTACAGGAAAAAGAGGTGGAAAGAGTAGGCGGTACCCGCACCATTCCCCTGGATGTGCGGATTATTTCTTCGACTAATCTCCCCCTGCAACAACTGGTGGCTGAAAAACGCTTCCGCAAAGATCTGTACTTCCGCCTTGATGTCTTTCCCATCATTATTCCCCCATTACGCATGCGTTTAACGGATATTCCCCTTTTGTGCGATCATTTCATTCAGATCTACAATCAGGAGGGAGGCGGCGTGGAAGGAATCGATTCCAAAGCATTAGAACTGCTAAAAACTTATCACTGGCCCGGAAACGTCAGAGAGCTGCAAACCGTCATTGAACGCGCCTGTATCAGTGCTGGAAGAGATGTTATTCGGCCAGAACATCTACTGCGTTTTTCAGGACGTGAACAGATCGTTGACAATCATTACAATAACAAAAGCTTTGACATACAAGCTGCCAAACAGGAAACCGAAATGGAAATGATTAAAAGAGCACTGGAACAAAGCGGCGGAAACAAAAGTGCTGCTGCGAAGTCTCTGGGAATAAGTCGCAGTACCCTTTACGATAAACTGAAGCAACTAGGTCTTTAATGAACATTTTATTTACCATTTTACTAATTCAATTGTACGATTAATCGGACACCTGTAGGCTTTATCCTACAATCCCTCAGAACCAGTATAATAGCCTGTGATGTTAAACTGTCCATTTCTCTGTACACAACACCCCAAATACAAAACGATCAGATTTTTCCAAACTATTCACTATGCCCACTCCCCTCGCCTTTCCGTTCTAATCTTATCCCTGGCATTGTTTTTGCAATTTAATAAATTGAATATTTAGGCAATTCGAAAGGGAGGCGTTATCTATGATACCTGAAATCTCAAAGCAAAAAAAAGAAGTCCATTATGCTTCGTGGCAGGATGAATACAGAAGCAAAGCGAGATCTGCAGAAGATCTTGTAGCAATGATTAAAAGCCATGACACCATTCTTATGCCAGGCGGGCATTGTATCCCGCACGATTTTTCTGTAGCTTTGAGCAAGCGAGTAGACGAGCTAAAAGGTGTAACTATCTGTCTGGGATTGGCTTTAAAACTCTATGATTATATGCAGCCACAATACAAAGACCATTTCCGTATTGAAACCCCCTTTGTGGGTCCGGTAGAACGCATGTGCATGGAATGGAAAACGGCCGAGTATATTCCCATTCATCTTAATCAACTAGGTATCTGGCAGGACGCCCGCAAGCCAAATGTTACCTCCTTTGTAGTCACCCCGCCTGACGAAAACGGCTACATGAATCGCTCCTGTTTTGGGGGCCTGGTCCCGAGACGGGCAATTTCCAAGACAGATCTGGTGATAGCAGAAGTGAACCCAGGAACACCATGGTTAGAGGGAGACGATCTTAAAATTCATGTTTCAGAAGTTGATTACCTGGTTGAGAGCAATGCCGATCTAGTTGAAATACCTGACATTCCTATTACAGATGTAGAACGACAAATTGCTCATTACATTGCAGAAATGATCCCCAATGGATCAACTATTCAGCTTGGCCTGGGAGGACTGGCCAATGCCATTGGATACTTCTTGCGGGATAAGAAGGACTTAGGGGTACATACCGAGGTCGTACAGAATTCCTTTATGGAACTGATCCAATCAGGTGTTGTGAACAACTCCAAGAAAAACTTCAATCCCGGTAAGGTGATGGCAACCTTCTGTGTAGGTGATCGCAAGCTTTGGGATTTTGTAAATCGCAACGAAAACTTTCTGTTCACCGAAGTAGAATATAATAATGATCCATATATTATCGGACAAAACGACAACCTGATTTCAGTCAACAATACACTCACGATGGATCTCACCGGCCAGGCTGCATCGGAGTCTATTCGCGAGCGGCAGTACAGCGGTACAGGTGGACAGGTAAACTTTCTTCAGGGCTGCCGTTTTTCCAAAGGCGGAAAAAGTATTATGGCATTAAATTCAAGCTATACTGATAAAAAGGGATGCCTGCGCTCCCGCATCGTTCCCTTTCTACCACCCGGCACTATTGTTTCTTCTTCAAGAAATGACATCCAATACGTCGTTACTGAATACGGCGTGGCAAACTTGCGTTACAAGGGAGTCTCCCAACGCGTACATGAACTCATTCAAATTGCCCATCCTGATTTCCGCGATGAACTGCTGTTTCAGGCACGTAAAATTGGGTGGTTGTAGAATAGCAGTCTAACGTGACGTCCGCAACCTATTAATATATTCTGAGCATCAAAAACAGGCCACAGGGAACGATTTTAACGCAGATTTTCGCTGATTACCGCAGATTAACGCTGTTTTATATATTAAAAAAATTAATAGCGTAAATCAGCGAACATCAGCGTGAATCAGCATCCTATTTAAACGACCAGAGGGAGTATCTGTGGTACCCATAGGGTGCGTTAAAAAATGTCTATTTTCTAATTAATCTGCTTTTTTATCATCCGTTGGATCTACAAACAATCTTTTAATTTCCATGGGCAACGGAAATACGATGGTTGTATTCTGAGAATTGGAGACTTCGGTCAAAGCTCTTAGCATCCTCACCGTCAGTCCACCCGGGCTTTCATTTAAAATTTCAGCGGCTTGAGCCAGACGTTGCGCAGCCTGCTGTTCCCCTTCTGCCTGGATAACGGCTGCACGCCGATCTCTTTCCGCTTCCGCCTGCCTGGCAATAGCGCGCTGCATTTCACTGGGAAGAACAACATCTTTTATCTCTACGGCAGTTACTTTAATTCCCCACGGATCAGTCGCATCATCTACAATTTGCTGAATGGTCTGGTTAAGTTTTTCCCGCTGCGTCAACAATTCATCCAGATCAGCAGTCCCCACAACACTACGCAGGGTCGTTTGCGCGAGTTGATTCGTGGCCTCATCAAACCGTTCAACATTAACAATCGATTTGTCTGGCGCTACCACCCGATAATACAGAACCGCATTCACCTTACAGGTTACATTGTCCCGGGTAATCACTTCCTGGGGAGGAACGTCAAAGACTATCGTTCGCAGAGATGTTCGTACAATCCGATCAATCCCGGGAATAATTAGAATAAGCCCCGGTCCTTTTACACCAATCATCCTTCCCAGTCGGAAAAGCACTACCCTTTCATACTCCGGAAGGATCTTGATCGCCATACTTAGTACAGCAATAACCGCAAAGATAATAACCAACCAGTTTATCAATACACCAATGGATTCCATGTAATCGCCTCCTGTCAGTATTTAATTGTCGACCTTCCAGGGACCAACAACGAGTTCCATTTCATCCTGATCCAACACCCGCACTCTGCTCCCAATGGAGATTGTGTCGCCGCTGTTGCTTCTTGCCCTCCAGATCTCCCCCTGGACTCTTACAAAGCCTTCCGGATCGAGTTCCTGCACAACCAGTGCCTTCTTATGATTAAATTCATCTTTCCCATGGACAGCCTTCACACGGGCCTGTTGAATCAAGGCAAGCAGCGTCAAAACAGCAAAAATCACACCAATTACGCCAAAACTAATAAAGAGTACTTGAAAAGAAGTCGTCCATTCTATCGGCATCAATCCCACCCCCAGTCATTCCTTTTCAAAACTGGAACAGTCTATTTACCATATTATATTATATTATACTATACTCTGGTATAAACTATACTGGATATCACAAAGCTTCTGCCTACTCACCCACCAGTCCTTCCGGATCATCGTGAAGGTATTGAAGAAGTGCGGGAATTCCTTTATCGATCAGTATCTTCCACAAACAGATGAGATCATCAATGCTTACCACCTCTGCCTCCAGCAGGATTTGAATCACCTGTCCATCTATGGCCGCAATGGCTGTTGCAGCCAGGGCCCGATTCAGCCTTGACGGGGGCACATCATACATCTTCTTCATAAGTTCTTCACCGGTATCTACCCAACCATTATACTTTTTGGCAAATTTATCGTGGATTTCATCATCGCCAAGCAATGCCTCATGGGTCAGATAAAACTGCAGTTTATTATGTTCCGTATTATCTAGACGCTGATAAATACTCTCAATCAGCGAATCCTTTATCTTGCCAATATCACCGCTCTCATAAAATGATTGTTTCACAGGCTTAATCGCTGCCCGCAAAAACTGATCAATCATATCATAAAGGATATAGTCTTTACCCTTGTAGTGATAATAAAACGCCCCTTTGCTAATGCCAGCTTCGTCAACAATGGCCTGAACGCTGGCGTTATTTACACCATTACGAGCAATCACCACCCTGGCTGCATCCAAAATCAATTCTTTTCCACCCTTTTTCATGGCTTCACAACCTTATCAAAAATTTACACTCTAATATGATATACACCCCGCCATTCACACGATCAAAAAACAATTGTGCGACCGGTAGCCTGTCATTTTAATTGCCATCCTATACTGACCGGTCAGTATAGTTCATTTTATCGTTTCTTTTCCAGTCAGTCAAACCAACTGCAAACCGACCGCCTTAAAATGTTTCCTCTCATTCCACAAAATAATTACTATAAATAGAAAGCTTTTTTATACATACACGCTTATAATAGAGATAGTCTGATTGGAAGGGATGTTATCACTATGTTTTGTAATACCCATCGATATATAGGAAAGTTTATTGGGAAAACGATAGAGCAGAAGTCAGATTATGCGCTGGATATGAAGGCATTCAAGCATGGATGTATGATTCCTGACCTTGCACGTGAATATAAACGTATCCCTCACTACAAAGATAAGTCCTTTGATTTCGTACAGAAGTTAATCTGTAGTCTTACCGATAATAAAGCCCAAGAACCAAGCGACTACGAGGTCCAGTTGGGCGTTGTTTCCCATTATATCTGTGACTACTTTTGTCAGATGCACAATCTTCCTAAGAAAGCAAACATTGTATATCATTTACTTTACGAAATTTATCTGATGTTTGCGATCAAAAGGGCCTGTATTACAGACATCTGCGACAATCAGTTTGATCTCCTGCAAAATCATCTGCCAAAAACAGCAGAAGAGATTACTTTACTGATTGAAGAAACCCACCTTCAATACATGGAGGAAAAACAATCAATTAGAAACGATATCCATTATGCTGTTGCAGCATCCCTTATGGTCGTTGCCTCCGTTATCAATTGCACCCATCCTGACATCGCACAGATATCCGCCTGATGTTCAATTGTCATAACGCAACTATTTTTTCTGAAAGGTTGCAACATTATCTTCAGAAGACATAACCAGTTTATCCAACTGTACCAGATGATACAGATGAGACATCGCTTCGCCTGTTGCAAAGAGCTTCTGCCCCCAGGGGAAATCTTCCCACCGATCATACGATAGATCCCATTTCATTTTTTCTGCCACCTGGACACCGTTTAGTTTTTCCTGACCTACAATGTTGATGATATCTTCCATTCGTCTCTCATGATGATTCTTTAGCTCTTCAATCCGTCCCCTACAATCGGTAATGACATAACGATGCCCTGGAAATACCGTATCAATCTCCAACCGAGCGATTTTGTCCAGGCTGTCCAGGTAGTTGCCTAATACATCTTCATTCAGTTCCCACAAAGTAATATTGGGCGTGATTTTTCCCAAAATATGATCACCTGACACCAGGATTTTTTTGTTGGGTTCATACAAACACATATGTCCCTTTGTATGTCCTCTGGTTTCAACACATTGAAAACTGAATTCACCCACCTTAATTTCAGAACCTTGCTTTACGGTTGTAAAACGATCAAATACTTCAGAGGCATTACTATAACCCGGATGTTTGCTAATACTATCCTCAATGCCGGTTGCACTCAGGCCACTAAGCTTCATGAATTCGCTGAACATAGCCCAGTGAGAACTCTCTTTGCTCGCTTCAACAATCTTTGCATCAACTTCGCTCATCCACACCGTTGTTTCAGGTATGGCCAGGAAATTGACCAGACCAGAGTGGTCAGAATGCAGATGGGTAATAAAAAGATCGGTATTTTCCATTCTGAAGTTTAGCTCCTTCAGCCCTTCAAGCATTGCATTTTTCGATTCTTCGCAATTAAAGCCGGTGTCAATGATTAAGTTTCTCTCATTTCCACGAATAAAATATGAATTAGTAGCTCGAAGCGGATTATTGGGTAACGGGATTTTAACTTGATAAATATCGGTAAACACTTGCTCAATCATAATTATTCTCCTTTTTGTGGCGCCATGTGCCTGTTTTTTGGTCATTAAATACTACTATTGATAATTCCAATCAACATTTAAATAGAATAATAACACACTCAATACGATTCATTATATACTCTTTGTCTTTGAAAAATACGCATCGTAATTCCGGAAATGATCTTGTGAACGAATTAGCCCCTTAACTTATCGAATCTTTGTGCATTTCTATCTCGTCTTTGTTGTATAATTGGTAGATGCGAATGAACCACTGACAATCTGGAGGGGCAACAAAATGCGCGACATACTGCTGCGAGGCACTAAAAAAGGATTAGATATAAGCTGGGAACTGGTTATAAAGATCGTACTGCCAGTCTACATACTCGTATCTATCCTTCAGTATACCCCGGTCGTAGGCTGGCTCTCAAACTTTCTGAGTCCGTTTATGGCCTGGTTCGGTCTTCCTGGAGAGGCATCCCTGGCGCTGGTTATCGCTATGCTATCCAACGCTTATGCCGGAATTGCCGTTGCCCTATCTCTGCATCTGGGAACCAAAGAACTGACCGTTATCGCCGCAATGTTGTTAATGGCACATGAACTCCCCATGGAGGCAGCTGTCAGCAAGAAAAGCGGAAGTAGAGTCACACCATTAATTATCATTCGATTAGTGTTAGCACTAGCGTTTGGATTTATCGCAAATCAAATCTTTTAAGACAGAGGAGGTAAACGGATGTCCATCATCGACATTGCTGCGAAAATTTTTCATAGCAGCTTCATTTTGGTTATAGAACTTTCCCTCATATTAATCGGGGTAATGATATTAATAGAATTCTTGCAGGCGTATAAGGTTTTGGACAGGTTGACAGCCCTGGCAGCACCCATTACCCGCCTATTGAAAATGCCTCGGGAAGGGAACCTTCCTCTTCTCGCCGGACTCCTCCTGGGTATTAGCTATGGTGCAGCCGTCATCATTGAGGCAGGACAAAATGGTTCCCTGGATACAGATGATATCTTCTTAGCAAACCTGTTCCTGGTGATATGCCACGGATTAATCGAGGAAACCCTGATATGGTCAGCAGTAGGGGCTAAGGTCCTGCCGATTCAGCTTGCACGTATTATTGTGGCAGTAGGCGTCTGTTATGTGGCCTCCCTCTTTGTGCGCAAAAATAAAAACATCCCCTTATCCAGAACTGCCGTTTGAGACAGGGGGAGACAAGGGGACGCTTCACTGAACTTTTAATGGAAAGGCGGGGTCTGTAATAGAACCTATTTTTATTGCAAAGGACGATTTCCTGGCAATATCTTCGTCTGTAACCAGATGAAGATCCAGCAGGCCGTCAGTTGCATAACCTGTCTTCAGGTAATTCATTTCGGCTAAGCACTGACTCCAGCCCGCCAGCCATTGCAGGAGATCTTCCCGTTGCTGCGGGCCGCCTGTAAAATGAATAAGCAAATCAATATCACTGCCCGGACCGGCGGTTCCATTATTGGTACTTCCAATTACATATATCCCTTTTACACCAAAATGCTTCATGTCTAATCTGTCCGCGATACATTCGGCCATATAGTATCGCCAGCGCCAGAATCGGTCGTCAACATTGGGCTCATCATATTTCCTTGTCATTTCCCCCACCTGTATTTTTTCCTGTTTAAAACCTTCTGCTGTGTCAGATGGAGCAGATAGGTAGGCAATCGCTTCATCGAGATCTGCATTCATCGCGATTGTAAGTAATTTCCCATTTGTAACCCGTGCTACATCGATAACCCTGATAACATCTTCCAGATCGCCAAACTCAGGCACAATCTGACTTAAGATATTATCGGAGCGGTTTAAAAATCTTTCATTGAAGATAATACCCTGATCGTCTGGATAAAGGGGCAGATAACGAATATTGGCCTCCACCAAATCCTGAAAGAAATGCGTTCCAAAAGAAAGCTCAGGGATATACTGTGACTTCTGCCGAGCAACCTCAATGAGTGCAGCCGTGTTATTGATATCTGCATAGCTTACGGGCACACCAAGCTTAATGTCCCCGCGACTCCCCCAACGCCCAGGTCCCATAAGAATAAACCTTTTCTTTGGCAGAAGCATATTAAGTGTCCCTACTGCTCTGCCCACAGTGACCAGATCTTTATGCTGCTGCAATTGTTGATATCCACGGGGATCAACATAAACGATATAGGAAATATCCGGTATCGTGCCATTAGAAATATAGCGATTGGCAGAAAAAATGCTATCCTTTGCAGATATATCCTTGGGAATCGGCGCAGGCGTGTTTGACACAGCAAAACTCTGCGGTCGGCATTGGAGCAGATAAAAATTCTCCCCATCAGAAGCAAATTCAATATCCACCGGCGTTCCCAGTTTCTCCTGAAGGATGTTCATGATCAGATGAACCTGTTTTACAAAGGGAGTATCCGTTATTAAACCATCAAATGTGACCATTAAATCGTCGTTCTCAAAATCAATATCAAAAGCAAATGGTTTTTTAACATAATCCTGCTGATAGACGGAAACAATCTGATGCGCATTCGAAATCAGATGACCAAATTCCTTAAGTATTTTCGATATCTCAACCGTCTCAAACCGATTATTGTCCAGGTTAATGACGTCAATCTTTTTGGGTGCATAGCTTTTAATTTCTTCGGGAACAGTATTGACCCGGAGACCTGGTTGTCCAGGAGATAACAGGACGGGAAAATCATCACTTACCCGATCAACAGCTCGCGTTCCCAGTCCCATCACCAAACGGATCAAGCCATCCTCCTGTTGAATCCTTGGCGACCAGCGAAATTCATTGTTGCTAAACGCCACACCAGCAAAAAGCGGGAAATAATAGCGACCTATTCGCTTCCCCACTACCTCCTGGATCATAATACCCATTTCTTCGTGAAAATCAAGCAAGCCTCGTTCAGCACGGTACTGAGTCGAGTCTGGACTAAACACAGAAGCATACACTTCAATAATCGCATCCATCAATGCTTCCAGTCTCTCCTGCTTGGTTCCCTGATTGGCCAGAAATAAGCTTTTATACTTCCCCGAAAAAGATGCCCCCATTTGATCCTCCAGAAGGCTGGAACTCCGAACAATAAGGGGACTATCCCCGAAATCATCAAGAGCCATGGCCAGGCCTTTGCGTATTTCTTCGGGGAATTCCGCATTTTTCATCATTTGAATGATGTTGGAATAATCAATTCGTATTTCGTACAATTCCTTATATTTTTGCACATTTAATTCTTCCAGGTTGTTATAGTGCAAAAAATCCTTGAACTCATCTGTGCTAACATACCATGTTTTAGGGACCTTTACAGAACGCAGCAGGGGATGATTTTCGTTCTCCCGGTTAAGTAATTGCTGCGCAAAAAATAAGCCAGTGCTTTTACCGCCTATTTTGCCGGTGCTTCCTTCCGGAAAAATGAGTTTGTCTGCAATGTGATAGAAATCGTCAATCTCCAGATGCTTTCTGGCCAGACTTACAAACTCCATCTTATCGGATAAAAAACGGCCGATCAAGGCAACCACCAACCAGTGTTCCATCGGCGAGTATAACCTGCTTCGTTCTCCAGTAATACTCTTGTAACGAATAATAACCTTGACAATTTCTCGTACGGATGCATCGATACTGTCAACTGCCTTTATTAAAGAATACTCCTTGGCCTCCTGAATCCATCCCTTTAGTCGTAACGAGATCTCACTATCACTTAGATAGCAGGACGCAATATTAAAAGCTTTTTCATTGATGCTGGTTAAATTAACCGTTGGCAATTTAGCAATCGGATAATTCAGTTCTCCCTGGCCCAGAAATCCCATGGAATTAGGACCCAAATCCCAGCGAATTTCCTCAACCTCTTTTACGCCACGATAGTATAAATAATTGATCATTTTTCTACAGATATACAGGAGCATACTCTGATCTGTTCTTGTCATCAAATCCAGGATAACCATCCATTCATTACGATTTCCCTGCTTCTGATATGAGCCTGTTCTTGACGCATCCCATTCCCGCAACATTTGTTCCATCGAGCGTTGCAGAATCGTTTGCGCAATACGGTCAGCAATCGTTCGAATAAGCTTTTTCTCGTTTTCCAGAAAGATGCCTTCCTGGCTTATGATCACTTCTGAAATATAAACAACCTCGATACTGCCCACCACTCGACTGTTCGCCTTAATACTGCTGTATTCCGAAAAAGGCGAACTCGAGAATCCGGGCGTCTGATAGCTGCAATTGCCATAGATAATTCTGGTCTTGCAAAGATGTGGAAACTGCAACCCCGAAGGGATAACCCTCGTTAAATCCTGAAGAATTTCAGGCAGGGATAAACGAGGATTACTTAAAATTTCATCCACTTCATAGAGACAGTTCAACTCCTTAGCCCTTTCTTTTAGGCTATCGAGTATATATTCATTTTTATTTTCTCGAATATCCATATCTCAACACCTGTAACAGGCTATGTCATACTTCGTTAAAGTATATACTGTGCCCATGATCATATTTTATACCCATCCACGCATCTTAACTGCCTGGGCAACCCGATTGATCGCGATCACATAAGCTGCGTCACGCATGTATAACTTTTTCTTCTCGGCAAGCTCCTGCACTGCTCTAAAGGCTGAAGTCATCTTGACATCAAGCTTTTCTAGCACCTCGTCCTTTTCCCAGAAGTAATTGGTGTTGGACTGTACCTGTTCAAAATAGCTGCAGGTTACACCACCTGCATTGGCTAAAAAGTCAGGGATCAGAAAGATACCGCTTCGGCGAATGATTTCATCTGCATCGGTATTGACCGGGCCGTTGGCGCCTTCCGCAATGATCTTTACCTGTTTACTGATTTTCTCTACATTATTCAGTGTAATCTGGTTTTCCAGTGCTGCCGGAATAAGCACATCAACATCCTGTTCTATCCAGACCTCTCCTGAAAGAATTTCACACCCCATGTCACGTGCTTTTTCTTTATTTATGCTTCCGTAGGAATCGGTGATATCAGTTAATAACCCCGCATTCAGACCATCCTTCTTAGCCAGGGTATATGGACGTCGCTCTACTGGATCCCAGCATGAAATAGCGATAACCGTGCCGCCAAGCTCCTGGTATAGACGGGCAGCGTATTGAGAAACATTGCCAAATCCCTGAATGCTAGCCGTAGTGTCTTCCGATTTAATCCCCATATTCTTCATAGCTTCCCGCAAAGTAAAAATAACGCCAAATCCAGTAGCCTCCGTCCTTCCCAGAGAGCCACCCATCCCAACCGGTTTTCCTGTGATAAATCCCGGATATCTTCCACCATGAATCGTCTCAAACTCATCCAGCATCCACAACATATGTTTGGCATTTGTCATAACATCAGGTGCAGGCACATCAATACAGGGCCCCAGATCCCTGGACAATTGTCTGATCCATCCCCTGCATAACCTCTCCTGTTCATTTTCCGTCATATTCCGAGGATCACAAACAACCCCACCTTTTCCACCACCCAGCGGGATATCAACAACTGAACATTTCCATGTCATCCACATCGCCAGTGCACGTACCGTATCCGCCGTTTCTTCCGGATGAAAACGAATCCCACCTTTAGCGGGTCCCCTCGCATCATTATGCTGAATACGGTATCCTCTGAAGACTTTAGTGCTTCCATCATCCATACGCACTGGAATTGTAAAATGATGTTCCCTCATCGGTTGACGAAGCACTTCCTGCGTTGCTTCATCAAGACCAATCATTTTAGCTACCCTGTCAAACTGCGCCTGTGCATTCTCAAAAGGATTATAACTCATCCATTCTCCTCCTTAAATTGATTCTATAATGTATTCTCGCCACAATGTATGCTGTATTACATTATAATCCTATTCCCTTCACTGAAAAAGCATTTTTTTCAAGGAATGGAAGACACAAAAAAGTAATATCCGAAAACCGCTTGAATTGCTTTTTAACGTTATACTATTATTCAATGGTAGTATAACGTAGTGAATAAGCTGGTGCTAAAAATACCCCAGCGAATTATTTGATACAAAGGATTTCAGGATAAGCAATATTGTATATCGTACAGCCGGAATAACAAAGGACAAAAACTTCGATGGAAATGTTTTCTTTGGTGTAAAAACACCGTCCCAAAAGGAAATTCTAAAATAGCAGAAAAATGGCGACCATACAGGGCGTACGCAACCCTATGCTTATGGAATAATGAAAGTAAAAAAGATCGATGGAGAGACCCTAAGAGAGGATGATCAATAAGAAAACAGGGGTTAAATAGACGCTGATTACTATGATTTTTATGATTTGCACTGATTTTTTAATAGATACGGATTACAAAGCTATGGATACAACTAATGTTACAAATGGTACAAATGGGGTCAGACCCCGTTTGTACCATGGATTCTAAGATTAACCTTTCATATGTTTCATGTTCCTCATGCGCTAGAACCCCTTCGTCGGTTAACTGAAGTCCATAGGAACGCCGATCTCGTTCACTAATCACACGCTTTAAGAATCCACGCTTTTCCAAACGGTCAACAGCACTAGTCCAAAAATTAAAGCAATGAACAGCCCTGCTGCAACAATCCAGAATACGTGGTGATATGCCGTTTTATGGATTAGTCCGCAGCCAGCATAGCATAGCAAAACGTCCCCCTTGCATTTTAGGGTTGAATCTTGTTTGTTCTCTTCCAAAATCCCATTTTGCCAGCCTCTTCGATAAGATCATCGCGAAAATCCGGATGCGCAATCTTTATGAGGTTCTCGGTTCTTTGCCAGATTGATTGGCACTTCATTAGGGCAATACCGTACTCGGTTACAACATAATGCGTCATTTGTCTGGATACTGTAGAAGCAGCTCCAGGCGTCAACAAGGGCTTAATTTTACTGTGCACAACTCCATCTTTCGCTTTATAAGTGGAAGGCATACACAAAAAGCTTTTTCCGCCTTTAGAGTGGTATGCTCCATAAACAAAATCCCACTGTCCGCCTGTTCCAGTAATTTGCCTGCCCCCCTGCATCTCTGAAGATACCTGACCATGAAAATCCACTTCCAGACAGCCATTAATAGAAATCATATTTGAAATTTGGGCAATTATAAAGGGATTATTTGTATAATCTACTGGGTAACAAGCTATCATTGGATTTCTGTCCATAAACTCATATAAATCAGGAGACCCAAGCGCAAAAGCACATACCATCTTTTTTCGATCTATTTCTTTCTTAGCCCCGGTAATACATCCCTTTTTCCACATTTCAACATAAGCATCCGCCATCATTTCAGTATGGACACCCAGATCACGCAAACCCGCTTCTGCAATTTTTTTACCCAGATAATTAGGCAAGCCTCCGATCCCCAGTTGAATGCAACATCCATCATGGATCTCCTCCAAAATGTGATCCGCAATTCTCATTTCTGCTTCTGTAGGCTGCAATACAGTAGCATTAGCCATGGGTTCATTTTCACCTCGGACGATATAATCGATCTCAGATATATGAATCTGGTTGCCATTTCCGCCATATACGTACGGCATCGTTTCATTCTCTTCGACAATCGTGATCTTTGCATTTTCAATGACGGCTTCACAATGAGAGGCGTTGATGCCAAAATTGAAATACCCATACTTATCCATAGGACAGACCCTCATCATGGCTACATCCACTTCTACCTCTCTATTGCGATAGTAATCGGGAACTTCATGATACAGCAAAGGCGAGAAACTGCAAATTCCCTGGTCCGCCAGCTTTGCATCAAAGCCTCCGTAATGCCAGCTGTCCCATTGAAAATGTTCCATTGTAGGATCACTCTGCGGTACTTCGGGAAAAGGAGGAAGAGAAATACCACTGCGAATATGAACCCCAAACAATTCATCTTTTCTTTTTGCAAGTGCCTTATCCAGGGCTTTGGGGAAACCATTGAAATACATATAGTCAACCCAATCCCCTGACTTTACTGACTTTACTGCCTCTTCCGGCGTACGAAACTTTTCCCTGTATTCGTTCTCAAACATCTCCATTAACCTCCTCTTGCTTTATTACATCTCATTCAACAGCCTGTTTTTACAATCCAGACTTTCTATTCTGCCTAAGCTTAGAGCAAATATCCTGTCATAAATTAGTGTCCAGGTTAAAATGCGATACAGTTGTCGGCCATTCATAAATTCAACCATGATTAGTTAGAAAACAGGTTGAATAGACGCTGACTAACGCAGACTTTCTGGACTTACGCAGACCTTTTTTTGTAAGGGGTCAGGGGTGAGGAGTAAGGGTAATGCTTGGCGCCTGACTCCTAATTCCTAATTTCTCTCCTCTTTTCATCAGTGGTTGTGGCCTGCAGCCATGGAGGGTTCCACTGCAAAAAGTAATACCGAGCGAGTTTGAGTGTATAAGTGCCCATTGGGTGAAATATTCTTCCAGCAGTCTTCGCATGGGGTAACACTAACTGCTCTACGAACGAAAAAAGTGGTACAGGGTAAATTCTCGGCAAAACTTAAATACCTTACAAATCCGCAATTCTCAACCATTTTTTTGTATGTCTTCTGTCTCATGCTATCACAATAAACCCGTCAAGCTTTGTCATATGATAAACATCAAAAAGAATTTTTTAGGGCCGGGAAAAATTCGCTGCCTTAAAATTTGCATACAAATTGTTGTGTGATTTAAATAAGCCACTATTTTTATATTTAAATTACCAACACTTTTTATTTTACTATAAAATTTATATAAAATAACTAATTATTGTTATACTCTCTGGTACATCACTATGTGTGCAGTAATATATTTAAAAGGAAGAAGATAGATTATATTGCAAAATCCGCCTTACTCCTGCTATTTCACACCGTTTATCATAACTTTACGTTAGAGATAATAATATTCCCCCCCAAAAATAACTCCCTGCTGTAAATCACTTTACAGCAGGGAGCATCAAAAGTTTTGAAACGATTAGTACAGTGCAATAGCCAGCAGTTAAAAAAGCCTTACTAGCATCGGTTATATCTATTGACTGGGCAGGTTTTTCATCTGGTATTTAAGTACCTTACCGGTAGAATTCATTGGGAAGGCTGTGTAGAATTCCACATAGTCAGGGATTTTATATTTTGCCAGCTTATCCTTAAGGTAGTCTTTCACCTCTTGAGGTTCCAGAGCTCCTGCAGCGCTGGGGATAATGCAGGCTTTTACTCTTTCGCCCAGAGCATTGTCAGGCACACCGACTACAGCCACTGCTGCAACCTGCGGATGGCCCTCCAGAACGCATTCAATCTCTCTTGGGTAGATGTTTTCACCCCCGCGATTGATCATTTCTTTGGTTCTGCCAACCATGTAAATATAGCCTTCTTCATCCATATATCCGGCATCTCCGGTATGAAGCCAGCCATCTTTAATGGTTTCCTGCGTAGCCTCGGGCTGATTGAGGTAGTCAAGCATGATTGAATCTCCCTTGATACAGATCTCTCCATGGCTGCCTGCAGGTAGAGTGTTATTGTCAGAATCCATGATCTCGATTTGTTGACTGGGCAGGGGAACACCGATAGAACCAAGTTTGTTAGGGACATTAAGGTTGCCGGTTGACATTCCGGCAGATTCGGTTAACCCATAGCCTTCCCTGATCTCCAGTCCAAACTTCTCGAGGAATTGGTCATGCAGTTCTTTGGAGAAAGGCGCAGCACCTGTCATGGTATACCTTAGTTTAAAATGAGTGCGATCGATTTTTGAAGGGTCCTGGGTAGCTAAGACATAGTTGTACATGGTTGGAACTGCTAAAACATGGGTCACATCAAAATCTGTCAGTGCTGACCAGAAGTCTGCGAAGCAGGGGTAGGGAAAGAGGTTCTGGCAAAAACCATTCATATGAACAGCACCCGACAAAAAGGTCCATTTGTGGCGGTAAATATCGCAGCCATCCCGGAAACGCTTTTAGAAGCAGAATTATTCGGATACCAGGAAGGGGCGTTTACGGGAGCAAGCAAAGGAGGAAAGATCGGTCTTTTTGAAGTAGCTCAGGGGGGCACCCTGTTTTTGGATGAACTGGGAGATATGCCTTATGCAACTCAGGTTAAGCTTCTGCGAGCCATTGAGAAGGGTGATATTATTAGAGTTGGGGGAACCCAGGCTATACATGTAGATGTGCGCATTCTTTCAGCGACCAATAAAGATCTCGCCCTGGCAGTAAAAGAAGGCCGTTTCAGAGAAGATCTTTATTACCGATTGAGTGTGTTCCCCCTCAGAATTAAGCCCCTGCGGGAACGAAAAGACGACATCATCCCTCTGGTTCAATATTTCATCAATCAATACAATACAAAATTCACACTGAACAAGAGTTTTACCCCCTCCGCCTTACAGTTGCTGAATTATTATTCCTGGCCAGGAAATGTACGAGAACTAAAAAACGTAGTTGAAAGGATGTCTATTTTATCAAATAGCGACCTGATTACGGCCACCGACATCCAGAACGCGTTGGACTTTGATACCTGTCAAATGCCACAGCCTGCTGACACCAGATCCAATACTTCAATAGAAAACGAATACGAAGCATATGAAAAACAGCAGATTCTGCAAGCATTGCGCGTGTGTGAAGGAAACAAAACCAAAGCAGCACAATATCTGGGGATGACCCGTTCGAAATTGTACCGTAAAATAAAGAAATGTAATCTGGAATAACAAACACTAGCCCACAGTTGTATCCCTGTTTTCCAAATACTTCGCTGATTACTTGGATGGATATATTAGTTGCACTAACTGATAATACGTATCCCTCCCAGGCTATACGTGATAGATGCTTATTTTTTAGGGAATAAAATACATCCTTTGAGCCTCTGATTTTAACCAATCACGAAAGTCTGGATGAGCAATACTTATTAGTTCCTCAACCCGGGTTCTAAGATTCTGACCCTTTAGATTGGCCACCCCATATTCAGTCACAACGTATTGTACGTCGGTTCGGTGTAACCCTGTCGCTCCGGTATTCATTCCTGGCGCATTACCCGCTGTAACGGTTGGACTCCCATAAACTGTAGAGAGATTGGCAAGCTGCTCCCTGGTCACATTAGGCCTGGGCTGGCTATCTGCATCCAGACTTACGGTTTTCTTGCCAACCTGGAAAGATACAGGGAATATTTCCTGATCAAAATTACCTGCAGCAAAAGCCTTCTGATAGTGCTGCTGACTCCGATAGGCCCAGTCGTCCTGTTCTTCTCTGGGCACTCCGTATTCAACTGCCACCTCCCCTGCATCAACTGCCAGTGGGCTAAATCCAGGGTAACCCAGTCTAAACATCGGGTCTTTTAAAACCAGATCACCCATTCGTTTGCCTTCCCACCGCAGGCCAGGAGAAGTCATGTAACTTGCCCGGCTCATATTTTCTACCCCACAGGCAATTCCCATTTGGGTTATTCCCAAGCGGAGATTTCTTGCCGTATACTGAACCGCTGTAGTGGTCGAGCAACACGCACGGTCCAGCGTAATAGACAATACCTCACTTGATAAACTATCCAGAACAATTTGCCGGGCAATACTATTCGTTTCCAGAGCAGCTTCTACCTGTATACATAAGCCAAGATTGACTTCATCCACCTCATTATCAGCAATACCCGCACGATTAATTAATTCTCTGACTACTGCCGACCCCAACTGGTTTGGAGGTACATCCCTTAATGTACCTCCAAACCGGTCAAAGGGGGTTCTAGCCGCCGAGATAATCACAATGTCTGTTGGCCCCATTTTCTTCTCCCCTTTCCCATTCTTCTCACTTGTAATAACACCTCTTCTGAACAAATACTTTTATTTTTTCATTTCCTGGGTGGTAAACAGCGTTTCTCACAAAACAGAACAGATAAACCGATTCAAAAAAGGTTTTGATCTTTTTAATAATCCGTAACCTCTTTAACTCTATAAACTAGCTGGAGGGCAGAAAATCCGCCCTCCAGTTAAGTAATGTTATATATTCTTCAGTGTTCTCCTATGACGATTACGCTTAGTACTTAGGCGTAAATAGACTCTATTTCACGGGCCCAGTTCTTCTCTACTACCTTATTCTTGGTTTTTAACGTAGGAGTAAGTTCGTCATACGCCTGGCTTAGTTTACGCAGAATAATACGAGTTCAAATAAATAATAGTGTGATACGACAGTCAGCCATGACACTAAAAGGAACGAGCGTCTGTTTCTCATTACAGAGAATATAGTTTTCAAATACTTGCTTTTCCTATATATCTTTTTAAGCAGTATGTTTTTTCTGAAGAAATATGACACTGCTTTACTAAGTAAAACTATTGGTTTTAAATTTCGTCTATTCCTAGCTATTTCAGCTACTCCAGGGCTACTCCTTCAAATTTCTATTGAATATTATTAGGATTCTCTCAAAGATTAATTATCTCGTTTACGAGTCTAAACTTATTCTCAGTTATCTTGATTGAGCGGATAAAAATATTTTAAGTAGGACCAAAACCACCATTAAACTAATAACATCGAATGCTGAACGCTATACACTTTATTAGCAATACCTTTACGACTATGAGGAAAAGAAGCATGTTGCCCTTCAACTGTTCTTAACTATATTGATTTGCTTAGCATCGTTTCTAGAAAATCCAGTAACAAAGCCTGTTCGGATTGGGTCAAGGCAGTAAGATTCTTCTGGAATACAGAGAGAAAATCCGCTAGTTGAGCAATGGGTGAAACTGGGGCTGCCGATTTCGACAAGCTACCAATCGCGGTGCCGACAAACATGGCCAGACCAATTGGTCCCTTACGAGCTTCCGCTGCCATATTTTTTAGCAACCGAATGCTACTTTCGCTCAAGGTATTCAACTGTGAAACAACAAGTGTGATAACATATGCACAGGACACCAGTGGATTTTCCAGACTCGGTAATTCGGCTAGGAGTTGCTCAAAAAGGGTTTTAATGCCACCTTTCTTCGACTCGTCGAAAAGAGAAATCAAGCGTTCTTTCTCCTGGTGCCATTCTCTACTCGTGGTTTTAAGATCAAGCTCTTTTCCGGATAAGACTTGATTGAGCTTATTTGTAGGCAGAAACATTACCATCGCACGACCAGGATTCTTTTCTACCTGATTAACTTCGTACTGTCTGTCCAGAAAACCTTCTCTCTCCAAATTCTTTAACATTTCGTAGGCGCTCCACTTACTTACACCTAATACTTCACCAACTCGAGCATAATGAACGGGCAAACCTGTAGATTCATAAAGCTGTTTGATAATTCTCAAAAAATCCAATCTGCGTTTAGTTATCGCCATGTTGATCGCCTCCAAATCCATCTGATAAGAAACAAAGAAAACCCGGCTTATACCGAGCTCTGGCGAAAGCGGAAGTCGTGTTTTGCATTTAATATGTTATTCTTCTGATAGTACTAGTATGAAATAGCAGTGTACCTTTTTCTTAAATCCCCAATTGCCAAAAACACTCTTTCAAGAATATATCTCTCATTACAAAAGATTGTCAAGCTTGACAAACAACCTTGCACAACCTATATTTATTTTATGGCTTTTGGGGAATTTGTTGATTTTGCTATAGAATTTTTGCAATACTTTATAAAACTAAACAAATGACAGATAAAACTGAATATCTGATGGATTCATTTTTTTATGGGGATTTTTTGTGGAAATTGTGGTTATTTTTGATATTGGGGTAATTTTTTTGAACCATACCTTGATTAATCTGGTATTACTTTTCTCTTTATATGCGATTTTGGATGGATTATTGAATCAGTCTTTAAGAGTATATTTGCTAGGAAATTCTTGAATAGCGATTTTCTCTTTGGGTCTTTTTGTCCCATTTACGGTCATAGATGAAATTCTAATCCCCATATTGCCACGAATAACCTTTACAACTATAAGTGCCATGGGCGATATACAGGAACGGATACCTGTTTGGGCTATGCAAAAAAGGTAATTTGATTAATATCATTCTAACGATAATATGGAATAAAGGTAGGGAAAAATCGCATGATTTACACCTTAGCAAAGTTTTTCTCAAAAGTTTTTTTCAGATTTTGGGGGACTCCTAGAATTGTCGGACTAGAAAACATTCCTAATTCCGGTCCAATTATTGTGGTCGCCAACCACAGGAGTGTGCTTGATGGCTTCCTTTTAGCTTCTATTTGGCCGCAGAGAATTACTTTTCTGGCAGCAGCTTACTTGTTCGAGTTACCAGTGGTCAGAGTATTTTTACGTGCTATCGGAGCTATCCCAGTACAAAGCGGAAGGGATAATCATGCTGGAAAAAAAGCGGCTTTAGAAGTATTACAGAGAGGGGATATCCTAGCCCTTTTTCCTGAAGGTCGCGTGTATCAATTAGACACCCTAGGACCATTCAATTTAGGTTGGGCACATTTTGCACTTAATTCAGGGGCATCAGTAGTGCCAGTGGCCATCAAGGGTACAAATTCAATGCTGCCTAAAGGCACTGTCTTTCCTCGTCGCACAAAAATATATGTACAAATCGATGTTCCATGGACGATGGAAAAAACACTAAGTCCCCAGCAGGAAACCCTTTTAGCTATGAACACAAGACTGTTCGAACAAATGGAAAAGATAATGAGTGCGCCGACAATAGTAGAGGAGGTAGTTGAAAATGGAGCCTAGGCAGACAGTTAAAGAAAGGCCTATAATCGGGTTGGCTTTGGGAGGTGGTGGAGCAAGGGGCTATGCCCACCTAGGGGTAATCAAGGCTTTACAGGAGGCAAACATACCTGTTGATGTTATTGCTGGAACCAGCATAGGGGCAATAATCGGGGCAGTTTATGCCAGTGAATGCAGCGTAGATAAAGCAGAAGATATAGCCACAAATATCCAGTGGCGGCAGTTGCTACATCTGGCAGATTTAACTCTACCAAGTCGTGGGGTGATTGCCGGAGATCGAGTAGAACAGTATTTGAATACTTTAATCACAGAAAGAGATTTTGATCAATTGCAAAAAGATTTAGTTATCGTTGCTACTGATATTAGTACCGGTGAGACAATTTACCTTAAAGACGGGCCAGTAGCACGGGCCGTAAGGGCTAGCATTGCAATTCCAGGCATTTTTTGCCCTATTGAGTATGAAGGACGCCTTCTAGTGGATGGGACGATAACCGCACCAGTGCCGGTGAAAGCGGTAAAGGACCTAGGGGCTGAACTAATTGTGGCTGTGGATGTAAGCTCATCGATAGACCGCGCTGAGATCTTTATTCAAGCATTAAAATGGTGGAAGGAACTTCCTTCAAGACAAGTTTATCGCCGTTTTGGATCGCTCGATTTATCGCGTGTACTTGGACCTATAGTACCCGAGAGTATCCATATTGTCAGTCGCTCGCTGGAATTGAATGACCGTTATGTTAGAACCCCTTCACACTTGACTCCACCCATGCATCACCTAGTTATAAGGCCAGCGGTTGATAATGTCAGATGGTATGAGTTTCACCGGGCAACAGAGTGTATCCAGGCGGGGGAAGTTGCAGGAAGACAGATGGTCGAACAGATCAGAGAAATACTTGAACATGCGGTGGATTTACCGAATGAGCCTGTCATAAAAACAGTTGTTAACTTATGACCGATATACAATAACTAGCCTGTCCATCAACATAGCTAGACACTTACCCCAAGCAATATCAGGTTTTCACTCTCTTACAAACAAAAAAATCCGAATAGACATGCATTGCTTCAGGAATATAGAAATTATTATGTTTTTCCCATTATATAAGTGAACAGCAGCTTTTTCTCACAAAATAGAACAGGTAACCCCCTTCACCTGTTCTATTTTGAAAAATCCTTTCAAAAGTCGATTTTGATGTTTTTATTAATCTGTAACCTCTTTAAACCCCGTAAACTCAGCTGGAGAGCAGAAAATCCACCCTCCAGCTGAGTAATGTTATATATTCTTCAGTGTTCTCCTATGACGATTACGCTTGGTACTTAGGCGTAAATAGATTCTATTTCACGGGCCCAGTTCTTCTCTACTACCTTATTCTTGGTTTTTAATGTAGGAGTAAGTTCGTCATACGCCTGGCTTAGTTTACGCGGAATAATCCGGAATTCTTTTACCTGTTCAAAGGGTGCTAATTCAGCATTTCCATCTTGAACAGCCTTTTCAACCATTTCGATTAGAAGAGGATTAGTAACAATGTCCTCACCAACAGCAACACATGTGTGAATACCGGTGCTGTCATCATAGACAAGTTTGCTTTCGTCAAAAGCGATTCCTTTGCTACGGAAAACAGCCACTACCTGATCCCATACAGGCACGATCAGAGCACTGATGAATTTTCTTCCATCCCCAACAATAAAGGCCTGATCAATAAAAGAATCACGAAGCATGAATGCCTCAACACGAGCCTGTGCCACATTTTTTCCGGTATCCATTACAATAATGGCTTTCTTTCTATCCACGACACGAATAATTCCAAGTTCATCGATTTCTATAATATCCCCGGTACGGAACCATCCGTCCTCTGTGAAATTTGTGGCTGTTGATTCTGGATCATTGTAGTATTCAGTAATAACCCCTCCACCCTTTACGAGGGCTTCGCCGTCTGTATCTCTTTTGATCTCAAGACCGGGTGCTTGGCGTGCGTTCCAGCTTATTTTGGTTAGGTTTGGCTCGGTTACACTCAGACCACAAACGGTTTCCGTTAATCCCCAACCGTTTGGTACAACATAGCCCATTCCCAGAAAGACTTTATGCAACTCAGGCAATAATGCGGCTCCACCTGAATTGATAATACGCATTCTGCCCCCTAAAGCAGCATGTACTTTATCGAAAACCATTTCTTTCGCCTTAATATAATCCTCTCTTAACTGACCGGTTAGATCCTCTAAAGGATCTTTAGAAGCATCCAGTGTACCCTGCGGGGTAAGGCGGGCGTCAATCATTCTGCTGCCAACATTTAATGACCAATCCCATGCTTCTTTTCCTCCAGGAGCAGCAGAGAATTTGGCTTCCAATGCAGATACGACACGGGACAGCATTCTGGGTACCCAGCATATCCACGTGGGGCGAACGACCCCAATATCTTCCATCATGAATTTGGGTCCCCGTCCATATGCTATTAGAGCACCTATGGCCATCATAGAGAAATATCCGTAAGTACGTTCCATTACATGAGCAAGCGGCATGATACAGAAGTATATATCAGTAAAATCACTGGTGAAGTTTCCTAATAACAACTGTCTCTGTGTACGCCAAACGCCAATGACCCAATCCTTATGGGTTAAACGGGCAGCCTTTAATACACCTGTGGTACCTGAAGTATATACTGTACTTGCAGCGTCAGTAGGTTTGAGACTCTTAATACGCTGATCTAATTCACCTGTGTGTGCAGCACAATAGGAACGTCCCATCTGACGAAATTGTTCAAAATTCCAGGTGCGTGTTCCATCCCCTTCAAAACCTCCTTTGAGACAGATAATGCCTTTCAAAGAAGGTACATCTTGCCATTCATTCATTGCCTTTTGTAATAGGGTTGGATCTCCACAAAATAGATATGTGATTTCGGAATGGTTCAGGATAAATTTCATATCCCCAACGGCAGCGGAAGGAAAGATAGTGGTTGTACAACCACCGGCCATTTCAGCTCCCATGTCGGCCCATCCCCATTCTGCACAGGTAGGTGCCATGATCGCAATATTATCTCCAACCTTAAGTCCAAGGCTTAGGAAGGTATTGCCTATTTCTTCGGATACATCAGCCCATTCTCTGTAGGTGATCGTTTTCCAACCATCTTCGGCCATAAACATATTAGCCGGACGATCTCCATAGTTGGTTACGGTGTTATAGAACATCTCGACTGTAGTGTTGACATCATACAGTTTGTCTACCATCTGCATGCGCTGCTCAAAATCTGCCATCATCTTGCAACCATCTCCTTTGTATTTTCATATCGAAAAATAAAACAACTAAGCAATTATCAGGAACAGTCTCTCCTCTTAAACGCTCTATTCCACGCTTTTTGGCAAACTCTCGATAGTCTGGGTGAACATTCTCCCAGAAGTCTTTCCCCTTAATCTCGTTCAAATTGTACCCCACCGTTTCTTCAAACGCGGAATTGACATAAACCACTTTATTCTCCTCATAAATATATACAGGCACCGGCATGGCTTCTGTTAATTTGCGAAATGAATACGCATGCTGCCCAAATGGTCTGGGTAGTTTGTACTCGGGCATTTCGTGTCCAATTGCCTGAAATTCGACCAAATCGCCACTGCGTCCATAGATTCCTCGAATGTGCCATTCCTGCCATTCGAACTCATTACATTTCGTATTAAAACGCAATTTACAACATGCCGTTGGTTGGTCGATATTAATGCCAGATAGTACGTTTAACCACTGTTCCAAATCCTGCGAAATAACAAACTCCGAAATATGCGCACCAATAATGCTTACATTGAGTATGGCAAAATAATTTCTAAATGCCAGGTTGGCAAAGGTAATGACATTTTCCGTAGTAAACCGAATAATCATTCCTACATCATCCGTTAAAATCGCATCGTATCTATATTTCATTAACCATAAATCATCAATAAGTTTGTCTTTTTCGCCAATGAGTTGTTTGAGTTCCGAAAGTTCTTTAAAGAATTGTTGATCTTCCATAGCCAAGTTTTCCTCTATTACGTCTTTGGCATTTATGTACATTAATATATCCCTCCGGTACAGCAAATGATTGACATTATATGATCTATTCCAATTTTATCATAAACTTTGAGTGAGACAGGCGGAGATTTCATTTTGTCTCACTCAAAACATGCCACAAGGTGTTCACCCTTGTCTCCGCCTTGCAAAATAGACATTGGTCACCTGGAAAAGTTGCGTTATAATAAATCAAATTGTTTTTAGAAAGGAGCATCCTCATGTATTACAATAACTTGTTTGAAAACGACCAACCCACTGTTCATTCCTAGGACGGGGATGCACAGTTGTATATTAGATCTGCCCCGTCTTATCGATTAATGTATTAAAATATTATAAAATAAGACGGAGGTCATAAAAAATGAAAAATACCGTATTAGGAGCAATATGTTTATCTTTAGCAGCCAGTATCTGGGGCAGTATGTATGTTGTGAGTAAATATGTACTAGATTTTATCCCCCCTATGACACTGGTTTGGTTACGATATGTGATTGCGTTTGTTGTTTTGTATGCAATTATAAAGGTTGCGCAGCGCAAAACGAACACATCCACCAAACTCTCGAAAAAAGACTGGTTGCTGTTGGCCTGGATTGGATTCATCGGATATTTTGTTTCCATCTCTTGTCAATTCATTGGAACAAAGCTTTCAGATGCCCATACGGGTGCACTGATTACCTCGGCAACCCCAGCATTTATAGTGATATTTGCTCGTTTGGTTTTAAAAGAAACGCTTACGATGCGTAAGATTCTATCTCTGTTAATCGCCACCCTCGGTGTTGCTATTGTGGTTGGCTGGAATCCAGATCTGGGAGATTATTTTTGGGGAAACATAATATTGGTAGGTGCAGCAATAACGTGGGCTTTGCTGTCGGTATATGTAAAGGTCGCTTCCTATAGTTTTTCCTCACTGACCATAACAACTTATGCAGTTTTGTTTGCATTAATTTTCACCACACCATTCATGTTATGGGAGATGCAAACAAACAGCATTCTCTTGAATGATTCTCTGATCATTCCCGGTGTTATCTACCTGGGAATCGTATCAACAGCAGGTGCCTTTTTTTTGTGGAACAAGGGCATGGAATTGATGGACGCAGGAATTGGTTCACTGTTTTTCTTTTTCCAACCACTCGTTGGTGCGGTTTTAGGATGGTTCTTACTGGGTGAACATCTGGATGTGAATTTTTTTGCAGGCGGCCTACTCATTTTGTTGGGTGTGTTGATTGTAACATTTCAGAAGAATTCGAAATTAAATCAGGACGTAAAAACACCATTATATTACATTTCAAATAAATGATACTCGGTTATCTGACTCATCTGCTTATTTCCCGGGAAATAACGACAAAAGTAAAAACAGGGGGGTGTTGTCACCCCCCTGTTTCACACTGACGACTAATTAAAAAGCAATAGGTTAAAATAACTGCAGATCAACATGACAACTATAAAACCGGTGAAGATACCCAACAAAAACTTCAAGATCTTTTTGTATCCAAACCTGTTCCCATTCGACATAGACATGATATTATTGGACCCCGGTGTAAAAGTCACAATGAATACATAGGATAAAAACGGAAAAAGATTAACCACAAGCGATCCTCCACACATTAAAAATCATCACGAAAAACCAACCAGTTCCATTTCCCTGGCACCGGTTGGTTATTTTGAGCCTATAAAATTACTAATACCAGAACACCTGCATACTTGATTTATCTATTTTGCACTTCGAGTAAACTCAATACACTGCCTGGCAATGGATAGTTGTTTTTCCAGGGTTTCTTCCACCGTCTTTATCATGGCAGATTCCATTTGATAGATGCTTTGATCAGTGCTGATCATATCAATCATGTAATCGACTTCACCCGGATTGTACCCTGTAAAAATAAGCTGTTCGCGTAAGTGTAAAATCCGTTCAACTTTCTTTTTTTCCGCGTTTGAAACCGACTTCATCTGTCGCTTTTTTAAGCCGGCAAAAGGAAAGTGCATATTCACAGAAAAACCTCCTTAATTCATATCACCATACGCTTAAGGAGGCTAATCACTTAAGGCATGGCTTCTAGTAACCAGGCTGTCATATCGCCACAGCGACTTAGACCCTTTGGCTTTGCGCCCCCATCTTTCGATAGGTTTGCCCTTCAAAACCACTTGACTCAACGTGTAAACCAGTGCTTAACATAATGATTTTACCATTATTGAACGGGTTATATCAACCTCTACATCATCAGTCTCCATTGCATAATATTTGTCCTTCCAGTTCCACCACTTTAATATTACCTGTGAAATAAGGATACAACCGCGGCGCGAGTCAGAAAATCATTGTAATCCTTGTGCTTCCTTGCCCTACTTATTCAGAGGAATACGTTTACTTCGCATCATCAATATCCGAGAGGTATTGCGCCAGCATTTGCTCCAACCGGTGCAGCTTTCGTTTTTCGTTTTGCTTTTCCCGGTGTAATTCTTCCTTAAGTTCCTTATTTAACGATACACACATGCCCAGCATAATCACTGCAAAAGGAAGGGCAGCAATAATGGAAGCTGTCTGCAGTCCTCCTAATCCACCGCTCCAAAGAAGAACCACTGCAATACCGGACTGCAGAACGCCCCAGACAATCTTTATGGTGTTTGATGGGTTTAGAACCCCCTGTGTAGACAAGATTCCCAGCACAAATGTTGCGGAGTCCGCGGAAGTAATAAAAAAGGTCACAATCAAAAGAATCGCTACAATGATTAACAACGTACCTAAAGGAAATTGTTCCAGAGTGATAAAAAGTGCAGAGGTAATATCATTATTCACGGCCTTGGCAATCGGTACATTCTGAAACATCTCCAGATAAAGAGCTACCCCTCCAAATGTTGCAAACCAGAGTGCTGCCAGTGTAGAAGGCACCAATAGAACCCCCATAATAAACTCCTTTATTGTTCTTCCCTTTGAAATTCTGGCAATAAAAGTCCCAACAAATGGTGCCCATGCAATCCACCATGCCCAGTAAAACAATGTCCATGAGCCAATCCAATCACTGCCTTTAAACGGGGTTAAGCGAAAACTCATAGGAATCAGATTCCAGAAGTAGCGCCCTAAAGTTGCGGTAAAGTTATCAATAATAAAAAGCGTGGGTCCCAGGATTAAGACAAACAAGAGTAAAGCCGTTGCAATGCTCAGATTCACATTACTCAGAATACGAATCCCCTTATTCAGCCCCGTTGTGGCCGATAGTATATAAAGAACGGTTACTACTAATATAATGAGGATCTGTACATTGATATTGTTTGCAATTCCCGAAACATATGCAATTCCGCCATTTATCTGCAATGCCCCCAGCCCCAGTGATGTAGCGACCCCAAATACTGTAGCAATGATCGCCAGGCTATCAATGCTCTTACCAATTGGCCCATGTACTCTATCTCCAATTAACGGGCGGAAAGTAACACTGATCAAACCGGGCTCACCTTTACGAAACCTGTAGTAAGCCAAAGTCAGTCCAATAACAGCATAAACCGCCCAGGGATGAAGCCCCCAGTGAAAGAAAGAATAGCGCAATGCAACCTGGGCTGCTTCAATGGTTTCGGGAGCACCCCCCTCGGGCGGGGTTAGAAAGTGATACATCGGCTCCGCAACGCCCCAAAACACTAATCCAATTCCCATCCCTGCTGAAAATAACATAGCCAGCCAGGTAAAAAAACCATATTCAGGTTCATCCTCATCTTCACCAAGTTTGATCTTTCCATAACGGCCAAAGCCTACATAAATTATAAAGACCACGAAAACAATCGTTGACAGGAGATAAAACCAGCCAAAGGTTTGAATAATAAAATCCAAACCCTGTTGCATTTTGTCAGCCATATTTTCCGGAAAAACTATGCCCCAAAGCACAAACAACAATGTAATGGATACCGATACAAAAAAAACAATTCCTACTTTTCCTTTATTCATTAATTCCCAACCTTACATCATTTTTATTGATTCTCTAGTTTGCCCGAAAAGTGAAAATTGTTTTCCGTTTTCTTTACATCAACAAAAAAACTTAAACGTAACCAAAACCGAGCTCAATCATTCGTGGTCTGGAAACCAGAAAATCCTGCCCATGGGTGGTTAGTAAGAAAATAGACCTTGAATAGACACACCCTAACGGGTACCACTGATGTTCTCTGCTTTCACTATTAAGGATGCGGATTAACACGGATTATTTTGATGGGAGGTCTCCAGGGGTCCGGCTTCCTTGCAGCAACGCCTTACTTCTAACCCCCTAACTCCTCACCAATTTTCACCGGTGGTTGTGGTCTGTGTCCATGGATGGTTCCCATGTGAAATAAACCGACCGCATAATACATATATAGTGACGGTCTAGATGGTATAATAAGCATTATAATTCAGCTCAATTTGAAGCAATATGAAAGGAGAAAAATATGCGACACAACCAGACATTATCAGTCTTAGCCTTGCTATTCCTGGTTATTTCCTTTTGTGCAGGCTGCGGTAATCAAGACCCGGTTGCCGACCAAAGTGATCCACCGGCAGACAAACTCTCCATAGCAGATTTCATTTCACACACACCAGGCAATTACCGGGATTATGAGGGAGAGGGAAATGAATATGCCGCCTTTAACACAGAGGTCCTCTATGCAAAGGACGATCTCATCCAGGTGTCAAATTCGAATGATGGCACGACGATGACCTTTATCTATCGCATCCGTGACAACGAAATTCTGCGTATTTATCGAGAGGAAGAAAGCTATGATCCCCCCAACATGTTAGAAGAAGGATTTACTCCCAATGATGAAACCATTGTTCTAAAGGCCCCCTTGCAGGTCGGCACAAAATGGCAAGCAGACGAAGCAATCAGTGAAATTGTTAGTGTCGACGCCTCCCTGTCGACGCCCGCCGGGGAATTTGATAGCTGTATCAAGGTAGAAACGATCTACCCGCAAGCTAAAGCATATTCCTACTATAAAGAAGGCGTGGGACTCATAAAAAATGAGTTTGTTGCAGGAGACATGAAGGTGACTGCCACTCTGAAAGAATACCGCTAAAACAA